>CALJUJ010000306.1 GCA_937975525.1 uncultured bacterium | reverse complement strand
GTCCGATCGAGCCACTCCCGGTGCAGGAAGGTGGTCCGCCGATCTGGGCAGGCGCACTGTTTCCGCAGTCGATCCGCCGAGCCGCACGGTGGGCCGACGGAATCTGTGGATTCAGCTTCGGCCCCTCGACGGAGGAAGTGGCCGCCGCCTTCTCCCTGGCGCGCGCCGCATGGGCGGAGCAAGGCAAGGCGCCACCACGATTGGTGACGAGCTTCTTCTACGCACTCGGGCCGAACGCGGATGCACAGCTCGACGAGTTTCTGACTCGCTACCTCGGTTTCTTCGGCGACGCGGCGGCGCGCCAGCTGTCGCAGATGGTCGACACGAGATCGGCGGCCGCGCTGCGCGCCGCCTGCCTTCGTCTCGCCGACGTCGGAGCCGACGAGATCATCCTCGTACCGACGACCGCCGATCCCGACGAAGTCGATCGCGTCGCCGACCTCCTCGGCTGAAGCAAGCCGCTCGCCCTCAGGCGGGGGCATCGTCGGTTGAGCTCGACTCTCCACGCACGCGCACGACCAGCACCCAACGGCGCGCGCCGACGACTTCGACGACGGTGCCGACGGGCACCGGCTCCGCCGCGTGTGCGCGCCACAGCTCGCCGCGAACACGTACGTAGCCATCGGGCTCGAGGGCGCGCGTGACCGTCGCCTGCGCACCGACGAGCTTCGCCGGTCCGTGCCGATGGGCCGACGCCTCGTAGGAGGAACGCACGAGGGGGTAGGTCACCGCGTCCTTGACCAGCCAGGCGATCCACAGCAGGCCGGCGACGCGCCCGGATAGGAGCTCGACCTCCCACAGGAAGGTGAGCACCGCAGCTGCAACGACCCATCCGGGGATCTGAAACAACAAGTAGCGGACGAGAGTGGACATCAATCGTAGCTCGGGCTCGCACGGCCCATCGGGGCGGAGCCTATCACCTGGAGCCGGCGACGGCAGTGGGGTTGCTTGCAACCCTGCGCGGTAGCTCCTACACCTGCCGCTTTCGGGAACTGCGAACGAGGAGGGCAAGGTGCGCGACGGCTACCTGTTCAAGCGCCGGTACTGCGGCGCCGTCAAGGCGTTGATCGTCGACTGGGCCGGCACGGTGATCGACTTCGGCAGCCGCGCGCCGGCGGGCGTCTTCGTCGACGTCTACCAACGCCACGGCGTCGAAATCAGCGCCGCCGAGGCACGCGCGCCGATGGGCATGGAGAAGCGCGACCACATCGCCGCCATCGCGGCGATGCCCGGCGTCGCCGAGCGCTGGCAGCGAGCCAACGGCAGCGAGCTGTCCGCAGCCGACATCGACCGCATGTACGAGGAGTTCCTTCCCCTCCAACGGGAATGCCTGCCGCGCTACGCCGACCTCATCCCCGGTACGCTCGGCATCGTCGCCGCCTGCCGCGCACGCGGCATCAAGATCGGCTCGAGCACGGGCTACGCGCGCGCGCTGATGGACGTCGTCGCGGCCGAAGCCAAGCAGCGCGGCTTCACGCCCGAGGCGATCGTCTGCGCCGACGACGTGCCGCAGGGGCGTCCGGCGCCGTGGATGTGCTTCGCCAACCTGCAGCAGCTCGGCGTCTGGCCCGTGGAGTCGGCGATCAAGATCGACGACACCGCTCCCGGCATCGAGGCCGGGTTGAACGCGGGCATGTGGACCGTCGGCGTCGCCGAGAGCGGCAATGAAATGGGACTCAGCCGCGAGGAGCTCGCCGCGCTGTCGGCCGCCGAGCACGACGTCCGCATCCGCCGCGCCTACGACCGCCTCTACCGCGCCGGCGCGCACTACGTGATCAACTCGATCGCCGATCTGCTCCCCGTGCTCGAGTCCATCGAACGCCGCCTCGAAGCCGGCGAACGCCCCTGAGCGCACCGCCGACGCGCCCCGCACGGACTCCCCCAATGGACGCCGACATCCCCTATCTCCTGCTCACCCCCGGCCCGCTGACGACCTCGCGCCGCGTGCGTGAGGCGATGCTCGCCGACTACTCGACCTGGGACGTCGACTACAACTCGATCGTCGAGGAGGTCCGCGCCGAGCTCGTCGCGCTTGCCGGAGATCCGACGCTGCTGACGTGCACCCTCATGCAGGGCAGTGGAACCTTCTCGGTCGAAGCGACGATCGGCAGTGCGGTGCCGCGTGACGGACGCATCGCCATCGTCAACAACGGCGCCTACGGCAGGCGCATGGTCGAGATCGCGGAACGCCTCGGCATCGGCTGCGTCGAGATCGCCTTCGCCGAGACCGAGCTCGCCGATCCGCAGCGAATCGCTGCCGCGCTCGACGACGACCCTGCCATCACCCACCTGGCGATGGCGCACTGCGAGACGACGACCGGCATGCTCAATCCCGCGGAGGCCGTCGGCGCGGTCGTACGGGCGCGCGGCCGCCTCTTCATCCTCGATGCGATGTCCTCGTTCGGGGGCGTCGACATGACGATGGACAGCGTCGCCGCCGACTTTCTCATCTCGTCGGCGAACAAGTGTGTCCAGGGCGTTCCGGGGTTCGGCTTCGTGCTGGCGCCGCGCGCGCGGATGGAAGCGATTCGCGGCCAGGCGAGGTCGCTCAGCCTCGACCTTTGGGACCAATGGCGCGAGATGGAGGAGAAAGGCGGCAAGTGGCGCTACACGTCGCCGACGCACACGGTGGTCGCATTCCGCCAGGCGCTACGCGAGCTGGCCGAAGAAGGTGGCGTCGCCGCCCGGGCGCAGCGCTACCGCAACAACCACCGCCGCCTCGTCGACGGCATGCGTGCCCTGGGCTTCCGCACCCTCGTGCGCGACGAGTGGCAATCGCCGATCATCACGTCGTTCCACTATCCCGAAGATCCGCGCTTCACGTTCGACGAGTTCTACGATCGCCTCAAGCGTCGCCGCTTTGTGATCTATCCGGGCAAGGTATCGCAGGCGGCTTGCTTCCGCATCGGCACGATCGGCCACGTGTTTCCCGGCGACATCGACGAGCTGCTCGAGGCCATCGACGCGGTGCGGGGCGAGATGGGATTGAGTCTCACGTAGCGGGTCGCGGTCACCGACCGGTGCGCGCTTCCGGGCAACACGCGCAAGCCGGCGTCCGCAACCGACTCACGAATCCTTTCGCAGCGCCGCGGCGATCTCTTCCTCGCTGAGCCCGGCTTCGGCGAGAACCTCGCGGCTGTGGGCGCCGAGGCCCGGCCCCGGGCGATTGGCGGGCATCTCGTACCCCGAGAGCTTCACCGGCGCCGAGATCGTCGGGAACTTTCCGAGCGTCGGGTGATCGACGATGGGGAAGACGCCGTTGGCGTGCGCCTGCGGGTCCTCGACCGCCTCACCGACCGTGCGCACCGGAGCCCAGATGAGGTCCTTCCCGGCGAGCTCCGCCTCCCATTCCGCCAGCGTCTTCGTGGCGAAGGATTCGGCCAGCGCGGCCGTCAGCGCCTCGCTGTTCGCCAGCCGGTCGAGCGCTCCGGCGAAGCGCTCGTCTTCGGCGAGCTCCGTGCGCCCGAGCGCGGCGCACAGCTTCGGAAAGAAGCGGTCCGACTCGATCATCGACACCAAGAGCCAGCGCCCGTCCTTTGTCTGGTAGTGGTTCCACAGCGGGTTGATCGGCTTGCGGCGATCGTGGCGCGGCGGGTCCTGGCGCGCGACGATGCTGCAGGAGGCGTCGTTGCCTTGGATGTAGAAGCCGGTGTGCATGAGGTTGGTCTCGACGACCTGCCCCTCGCCGCTGTGGTCGCGCATGCGCACTGCGGCGAGGATGCCGGCGACGAGCGCCAGAGCGGCGGCATGGTCGCCGATGCCCGGGCGCTGGAAGGCCGGCGGCGCATCGGGTTCGTGGAGCACGTCCATGAATCCCGTTCGCGCCCAATAGGCGATGTAATCGAATGCCGGCGTCGACGCCTCCGGCCCCTGGGTGCCGAAGCCGTTGAGCATGGCGACGATGAGCTCGGGGCGGCGGCCGCGTTGGGTCTCTGGATCGAGCGCGAACTTCGCCAACCGGCTCGGGGTCACATTGGTCAGGAACACGTCGGCGCGATCGATGAGCTTCTGCAACGCGTCGCGAGCGGCCGGCCGGGTGATGTCGAGGGTGAGCGAGCGCTTGCCGCGGTTGTCCATGTGGAACTGCGGCGCCTCGGCGAAATCGGTCTGGTAGCCGAGGAACTGGGGCAAGGCGTAGCGGTAGATCTCGCCCTGCGGCACCTCGACCTTGACGACGTCGGCGCCGAGGTCGGCGAGTAGTGTCCCCGCCGCGGGGACGGCGACGTAGCTGGCGAGCTCGACGACGCGAATACCTTCGAGTGGTGCGTTCATGGGGCGGTCCTCCTGGCGCGCATCTCGGAAGCGGCAAGCTAGCAAGCGACTCCAACCGCGCCAACCGAGCCCATCGCCCCTGTCGCCTGCAGCCGTGCGATGCTATGGCTGCTCGATGGCGTGGGCGCCGGCCCGCCAGGAAGCCATCATGTTCCAGAAGCTACGCAATTGGCTGAAGAAGCCGGACGAGACGGAGCAGGTCGACCTGGGTCTGCTGCGCGAGCAGGTGGCGGCGCTGCTCGCCGACGACCCGACCGACGAGCTCGGCGAGCTGCTCGAGGACATCCACTCGGCCGACGTCGCGGCGCTGCTCGACGAGCTGTACGGCGACGACGTCGCGGCGTTGTTCGCACGCCTGCCGACCCGAGTCGCCGCCGAGGTGCTGGTGTTCACCAGCACGCGTGTTCGCACCCAGCTCGTCGACGAAGTCGAGGACGCCCGGCTCGCCGAGCTGCTCGACGCGATGCCTGTCGACGACGCCGCCGAGTTCGTCTCCGACCTCCCCGAGCCGACCGCCGAGCGCTTGATCGGGCTGATGCACCCCGAGGAGGCACGCGACGTCCGCCACCTTCTCGCCTACAAGGGGGAGACCGCCGGTCGCCTGATGACGACCGACGTCGCCGCGCTGCGTTCCGACTGGACGGTGAGCGACACGCTCGACTACCTGCGCTCGCTCGGCGATGCCACCGAGACGCTGCACTACCTCTATTGCATCGACGCCGAGCGTACGTTGGTCGGCGTCGTCCCGCTGCGTGCGCTGCTGCTGGCGAAAGCCGAAGCACGGATCGCGACGATCATGATCCCCGACGTCGTCGCCGTGCCGGTGACCGCCGACCAGGAGGAGCTCGCCGACATGATCGCGCGCTACGATCTCGTGGCGATGCCGGTCGTCGACGCACAGAACCGCCTGCTCGGCGTCGTCACCGTCGACGACGCGCTCGATGTCGTCGAGGAGGAAGCAACCGAGGACATCCAGCGCCTCGGCGGCTCCGAGCCCCTGGCACATCCGTACTTCGCGGTGTCGCCCTGGCAGGTCGCCGGCAAACGCATCGTCTGGCTGCTGCCACTGTTTTGCGCGTCGGTGTTGACCGACCTCATCATCCACCGCTTCGACGCATTGCTGGCGCAGGTCGTGGCGCTGACCCTGTTCATCCCGGTCGTCATCGGCACCGCCGGCAACGCCGGCTCGCAGACGGTGACGACCATCATCCGCGGCATCGCCACCGGCGAGATTCGCCTCGCCGACCTCGGCCGCGCGTGGCTGCGCGAAGCCGCCGTCGCGCTGATGCTCGGGCTCGTCCTCGGCGTCGCCGGCTACCTGCGGGCGCTGTCGCTCGGCACCAGCCCGACCGTGGGGGTCGTGCTGGCGGTGACGCTGCCGCTGGTCGTCCTCGTCGCCAACTCGCTGGCGACGGTCGTTCCCCTCGTCGCCGACAGCGTCGGCATCGACCCCACGGTGATCAGCGCACCGATGATC
>CALJUJ010000305.1 GCA_937975525.1 uncultured bacterium | reverse complement strand
GGGCTTCGCGATGCGAAAGTGTTGATCACCGGGGGCGTTGGCTTCATCGGCAGCAATCTCGCGCATGCGCTCGTGCAGGCGGGTGCGCAGGTGGCGTTGCTGGATTCGATGCTTCCCGCCTACGGCGGGAATCTCGCGAACATCGACGGAATCCGCGATCAGGTGGCCTTGAATTTCTCCGACGTCCGCGATCGGTCGAGCCTCGACTACGTCGTTCGCGACCACGACGTGATCTTCAGCCTGGCGGGGCAGGTGAGCCACCTGCGCAGCATGGTGGACCCCGAGACCGACCTCGAGATCAACTGCCGCAGCCAACTCTCCCTGCTCGAGTCATGTCGACGCAACAATCCCGCGGTCCGACTCGTCTTCGCGAGCACTCGGCAAGTCTATGGACGGCCGTCATCGCTCCCCGTATCGGAGGCGCATCCTTGCCACCCGGTCGACGTCAACGGCATCAACAACCGTGCAGCGGAGATGTACTACGAGCTGTACCATCAGGTGCACGGGATCGAGAGTGTTTGCCTGCGGCTGACGAACACGTACGGACCACGCATGGACCTGCGCACGGGGGACAAGGGGTTCGTCGGCGTGTTCCTGCGCCGCGCGTTGCTCGGACAGGATCTCGAGCTTTACGGCGGCGGAGGGCAACGCCGCGACTTCAACTATGTAGCCGATGTCGTCGATGCGCTCGTTCGCGCCGCCACCGGGCCCGGGCTCGCGGGGCACATCTTCAACCTCGGTCATCCTCAGAATCACAGCATTGCCGAGCTTGCACGCATCCTCGGCGACCTGACGGGATGCGTTGCCCGCGCGATCCCGTTTCCCGCGGAGCTCGAGGCAATCGACATCGGCGACTACAGCGGTGACTTCGGGCGGTTCGAGCGAGCCACCGGCTGGCGCCCCGAGATCGATCTGGCGGCGGGGCTGGAAAGAACCGTCGCCTTCTTTCGCGAGCATGCCGAAGAGTACCTGTGACCGAAGAAACCGCAGCAGCTCCCGTTCCGTTCTTCGACGTCGGTGCGATGTATCGTCGTTCCGCAGCCGCGTACGATGCGGCGGCGCGCCGGGTGCTGCAATCGGGGCGCGTCGTTCTCGGTCCCGAGGTCGATAGCTTCGAGCGCTCGTTCGCCGCGTACGTCGGCTCGCGGTACGCGGTGGGCGTTGCTTCGGGAACCGATGCTCTCGAGCTGTCCCTACGAGCCGTCGGTGTCGACCATGGCGACGAGGTCATCACCGTCGCCAATGCTGGTATCCCACCGCTCGCTGCAATCCTGGCCTGCGGCGCCCAGCCGCGCTTCGTCGACGTCGATCCCCTGCGATTGCTAATCGATCCCGAACAAGTGGAAGGCGCCATCACACCGCGAACGCGCGCGGTGCTTGCCGTGCATCTCTACGGGCAGCTCGCTCCGGTGCAGGCGCTCGCGACGATTTGTCGTGCCGGTGGCATCGCCCTGGTCGAGGACTGTGCGCACGCGCACGGGCTACGGGATGCGGGCCGGCACGTTGGCCGCTTCGGGGCGGTCGCGGGCTTCTCGTTCTATCCCACCAAGAATCTGGGAGCCTTCGGTGACGGCGGTGCCTGTGTCACCGACGACGCCGAGGTGGCGGCACGGCTGCGCGAGCTACGCGTCTACGGAACAGACGCGAACGGCATCCCGCGTCGCGTCGGCATCAACAGCAGACTCGACGAGCTCCAAGCCGCTTTCCTGTCGATCGGCCTGCGTTCGCTCGAGGAGCAAGTCGAACGGCGACGGCACCTCGCGAGGATCTACACCCGCGAGCTTGCGGGATCGCGGGTTGTGCCTCTTCCGCGCGACCACGACGCCGACGCATTTCATCTCTATGTCGTCCGCACCAGCAGCCGTGCCGAGGTCGAGAGCGATCTGGAAGCCGCCGAGATCGGCTGCAAACGTCACTACGACCCGCCCCTGCATCGGTTCGCCGTCCTCACCGGCGCACCGCCGTCGCCGGAACTCCCGCACACCGAAGCCGCCTGCCGCGAGGTGCTGTCGCTCCCGCTCCACCCGGGACTGAGGGACGAACAGATCGTTCGCATTGCCGCCCGGGCCGGTGGCCGCTGACCGCTCAGCTCCGGGCCGTCGCCCGCCGCGCCTCGTCGGCGTGTGCCGAACCCTGCTCCCGGTCGCCGACGATCTGATCCACGACGTATTGGGCGATGCGCGCATGGGTCGCCGGACGCGGATGG
>CALJUJ010000304.1 GCA_937975525.1 uncultured bacterium | reverse complement strand
GAGCATCCTCCACCTCGCGTATAAACGCCTGTGGGATACCCGCGGGCAAGGCGCAGCCGAGACCGTCGCGGTAGCGCGCGGCGTCTTCGACGGCGATCCATCGCGGCTCACCGGCGACACGGATGCCCAGAATGCGTTGATTGCTCTCGAGAGCCTCCAGCCACGGCCGCGGGTCGGCCGCGCTGCGCTGGCGTACCTCTGCCGAAGACAGGTCGCCGAGCGAACGCAGAAGGTCCTGCACTCCGTCTGCCCCGCGCACGCGACGATCGTCGGCGAGGTGCTGGAGCGATTGTTCGACCTCGGCGATGGAATCCGCGTCGAGCAGGTCGCGCAGCTCCTCGCGGCCCATGATCTCGGCGAGCACGGTCCTGTCGAGGGCAAGCGCCTGCGCGCGCCGCTCGGCAAGCGGTGCGTCGCCCTCGTACATGAACGCGCCGACGTAAGCCATCTGCAGGGAGCGCGCGAATGGGGACGGCTGCTCGGTCGCCGCCTCGACGACGCGTACCTCGCGGCTGCGGACCTGACGCAGCAGGCCGACCAGGGCCGGCAGGTCGAACACGTCGCGCAGGCATTCGCGGTGCGTTTCGAGCACGATCGGAAAGGACGGAAACTGCGCCGCGACCTGGAGCAGCGAAGCCGCCTTCTGGCGCTGCAGCCACAGAGGCGTACGTGCACCGGGCCGGCGCTTGGGCAGCAGCAGGGCACGCGCGGCACATTCGCGGAAGCGACTCGCGAACAGCGACGACCCGCCGATCTCGGCGAGGACGAGATCTTCCACTTCGTCTGGATCGGGGACGAGCTCGTCGACATCGGGCATCTCGTCGCCGTCGGGGATGCGCACGACGATGCCGTCGTCGCTGTAGATGACCTGCACGTCGATGCCCAGGCGCTGGCGCAGGCGGGCGCTGACGGCCTGCGCCCACGGCGCGTGCACCTGTGCTCCGAAGAACGAATGCAGGCACAGCCGCCAATCACCAACGGCGTCGCGAAAGCGCTCGACGACGATCGTGCGGTCGTCGGGTAGCAGATGCGTCGCTTCGCGTTGCTCGTCGAGGTAGGCGAGCAGGTTGGCGGCCGCGTGTGGGTCGCAACCGGCCGCATCGAGGCGGGCGACGCGCGCGGCGGGGGGCGTCGCCGCGAGCTCGCGGACAAAAGCGCCGATGGCGCGACCGAGCTCCAACGGCCGGCCGGGGGCATCGCCGTGCCAGAACGGCATCTTGCCGGGTTCCCCGGGGGCAGGACTCACGATGACTCGATCCGGACCGATCTCCTCGATGCGCCAGCTCGAAGATCCGAGCAGGAATACGTCCCCCACCCTGCTCTCGTAGACCATCTCCTCGTCGAGCTCGCCGACTCGGTTGGGCTTGTCGCCGGCGAGGTAGACTCCGAAGAGGCCACGGTCGGGAATGGTGCCGGCGGC
>CALJUJ010000303.1 GCA_937975525.1 uncultured bacterium | reverse complement strand
CCTAGATTCCGCGACCTCATGCGAAAAGCCTTCTTGAAGAGCCAGCGACAAAAGCTGGAGGAAATGCGCCGCAAGGTGCTCCAGGAGATGAACGACGATCTCCGCCAGGGGCGCGAGGGGCGTAAGGAAGAGGGAATGGACGCCTACGATCTCGCCAGCGAGGAGCGCGACCGCGAGATCAGTTTCATTCTGACCGACCGCGAGCGCGAGAAGGTCCAGGCGATCCACGAGGCGCTCGATCGCATCGAAGAGGGCGACTACGGGGTGTGCGAAAGCTGTGATGCGGACATCGCCGAGGGCCGCCTCGCCGCGCTTCCGTTCACCCGTATGTGCGTGAATTGTCAGGCGGAACACGAGCGCGAGGCGCGCTCGATGCGACGCTACGACGACGAGCGTAGCTATCGCCGACTCGGAACCACCGAGATCGAAGAAGACAACGGCTGAGGCCGGTTTCCGGGCGCCGCCAGGGACGGCCCGCCCGGGCGCCCGCCAGGGAAACCGAAGCGATGGCGACGCCAAGTGACCTGGCGATCGCCCGCGCCGCTTGCCAATCCTACTTCCGCGCGGCAGTCGCCGCCGTCGATCCGGCGCAGCTGGTGGCGAGTCGCCTCGAGCGCGACCGAGACCACGGCATTCTCCACATCGGTAGTGAACATGTTCGACGCCGCTTGCCCTGGGCCGTCGTCGGCGCCGGCAAGCCGGCGGCCGCGATGGCCGCCGGGGCTGGCGTCGCGCTCGGGGAAGCGGGCATCGGCGGCGTCGTCGTCACCGCCGACGGTTGTCAGCGCGACGTCCCCGGGGTGGCTGTTCGCTGCGCTGGGCACCCGCTGCCCGACGAGCGCGGTGCGGCGGCGACGCGCGAGATTGTCGCCGTGGCCAGTGGGGCGCGACAGGGCCTCCTGTTTCTCCTCGGCGGTGGTGCCTCGAGCTTGTTGGTGCAGCCGTCGCCGCCCCTGCAACTCGCCCATAAGCTCGCTACTACCCAGCTGCTCCTCGACTGCGGTGCAGCGATCACGGAGATCAATACGGTGCGCAAGCACCTCTCGAGCGTGAAGGGTGGGGGCCTGCTGCGCATCGCGGGCGGCGAAGTCTCGACTCTGGCGCTTTCCGACGTCGTGGGTGGCGATCCGGCGACGATCGGCTCGGGCCCGACGGTGGCGGATCCGACGACCTTCGCCGATGCCCATGCGGTGCTCGATCGCTATGCGCTGCTCGAGCGCGTTCCGGGGCCGGTACGCACCCGCATCACGGCAGGCATGCGCGGCGCCGTGGAGGAGACGGTCGAGCCCGGGGCGCCGGCTGCGCGCCGCTCGCGCTACGAGGTGGTTGGCGACAACGAAAGTGCATGCGAGGCCGCTGCGGCGCGGGCGCGCGCCGACGGCAACGAGGTGGTCGTCGAGGGCACGGCTCTGTGCGGCGATACGACGGCCGTGGCGCGCGCATTCGCCGCCCGCCTGAGGACGGCTACGGCCGGGTGCCGGATCGCCGGGGGCGAGACCACGGTACAAGTTCGCGGTCGTGGTCGCGGTGGCCGCAACCAGGAGTTCGCTCTGGTGCTCGCCGAGGAGATCGCCGGCTCGGACTGGGTGGTCCTGAGCGCGGGTACGGATGGAGTCGACGGGCCTACGGATGCTGCCGGGGCCTACGTCGACGGCTCGACGCTGGCCCGGGCGCGGGAGCGCGGGCTGGATACGGGCGCGGCGCTGCGCGACAATGACTCGCATGGGTTCTTCGCGGCGCTCGGCGACTTGTTCTGCCCCGGACCCACGGGGACCAACGTGATGGACGTGAAGATCGCCGTGCGCTGCCGTCAGGGAGGCGGCTGATGACGATGCCACGGCAAGCCCTTGGATTCGTCTCGGAGATCTTCACCTCGTTCCAGGGCGAGGGGCCGCGCGTCGGCGAGCGGCACCTGTTCGTCCGTCTCGCCGGGTGCAACATCCGCTGCCGCTACTGCGACACCCCGGACAGCCTCGTGCGCACGCCGCAATGTCGCATCGACCACGCCGGCGGTCGTCGCGAGTGGCGCGACAATCCGCTGGCGAGCTCCGCGTTGAGAGACCTGATCGAGGCGGAGCTGGCCGCGGCTGCGGACACCGTCGACGCGATCGCGATCACCGGGGGCGAGCCGTTGGTGCAGGCGCAGTATCTCGCCGAGGTCCTCGGCGACACCCCCTTTCGAGCGCCCGTATTGCTGGAGACGAACGGTGTTCTCCCTGGTCAACTGGCCCGCGTCATTGACCGGATCGACGTCGTGAGCATGGACATCAAGCCGCCGTCGAACACCGGCGAGAAGGCGTTCTGGGACGAGCATGCGCGGTTTCTCGCGATCGCCCAGCAGCGCGATGTCTACGTCAAGGTCCTGGTGGACGACACCACCAGCGGCGTCGACATTGCCCGTGCCGCGCGCCTGGTGGCGGGGGTAGCGCCGACGATTCCCTTGATCTTGCAGCCGATCAGCCGCCCGGAGGGTGGGGTTGCGATCAGCGGCGCGCGGCTTGCGGAGCTCTTCGACGAGGCGCGGCGATGGCAAGCCCCTGTTCGCGTCGTTCCCCAGACGCACAAGATGATCGGGATCGACTGAAGCCGAACTCGGACAGGCGAACATGGTTTGGAATACGACCGTCGCGGTGTCGGCGGGGCATCCCGCGACGGCCAGCCAGCGCGATGATCGGGCGGGCCTACGCGATGTGCCGACGCGGCGCGGGGGCGGCAAGTGCCCAATTTCCGAGCAATTTCTCTCTTCCTCGGCAAGTATTGCACGCGGATTGGGCAGCCCTGGGTGCCAGGAACCTCGGCGCCGGCGTGCGAAACCCGTGCCTAAGCCTGGAAAATCCATGCCCACCTTCGGTAATTTTTCAAATTGGGGATGTACTGCTCAAGAAGATTCTGTTATGAACTGGCGGGCTTGGCATCAGAATCAACGATGCCGGGGACGAGTCGATGACGCTACCGGTCAGCAGAACAGCTTCGGGCAAGATCTCGAAAAAGGAGTTC
>CALJUJ010000302.1 GCA_937975525.1 uncultured bacterium | reverse complement strand
GCGGTCGCCTTCCGCGAGCTCGGGTGGCCCGGATTCTCGGCGATGATGATCTTCGCCACGCTCCTGGCCATTGGCCTGCTGTACGAGTGGCGCAAAGGGGCGCTCGAGTGGGACTGACCCGCCCGGCCCCACGCATTCGACCCTGACCCGGTCGCTACGGATTGAAGTGAGGCCTTCCGGCGGTTGACCGCTGTACAGGACGACATGCTCATCGAGATCGGAATCGCTGTCATCAAGGCTTTGGTCGTCATCCAGCTGGTCTTCGGGCTGGCGGGCATACTCGGCTGGATCGAGCGCAAGGGCAGCGCGCTCATCCAGGATCGCATCGGCGCGAACCGCGCCAGCATCTTCGGATTCGCCGGGGCCGGGTTGATCAACACGATGGCCGCCGATCCGCTCAAATTCATCACCAAAGAGGACATCATCCCGAAGGGCGCCGATCGTCTGCTGCACTGGCTCGCGCCTTGTGTAAACCTGTTCCCGGCCGTCGTCGCGTTCGCCGTCGTTCCCTTCGGCGACGTGTTGTACGTCGGCGAGCGCGCGATCAATCTCCAGGTCGCACCGCTCGACATCGGCGTCCTGTACATCCTCGCGATCATGTCGCTCGGCGTCTACGGCGTCGTGCTCGGCGGGTGGGCATCGAACAACCGCTATTCGCTACTCGGCGGCATCCGCGGCTCGGCGCAAATGATCTCGTACGAGCTGGCCATGGGCCTCGCTCTGGTGGCCGTGGTGATGACCTACGGCACGCTCGACCTGCAGGAGATGGCGAGGGCGCAGGGGGAGATGCTCTGGGGCGTCGTTCCGGCTTGGGGCATCTTCTATCAGCCGCTCGCCTTCTTGATTCTGTTGATCGCCGGCATCGCCGAAAGCAAGCGTGTTCCTTTCGACCTTCCCGAGGGCGAAAGCGAGCTCGTGAGCGGCTACTTCACCGAGTATTCGGGCGTGAAGTACCTGATGTTCTTCATGTCAGACTTCGTCGAGGTGGGCGTCGTCGCGGCCCTGTCGACGACGTTCTTTTTCGGCGGCTGGCAGGTGCCGTTCCTGACGAGCGAGGGATTCGCCTTCGGCGGCACGGTGGTGCTCGCACTTCCGAACGTCGTGATCGTTCTCCTGCAGCTCGCGTCCTTCATGCTCAAGGTTCTCTTTTTCTGCTGGCTCCAGATTCTGGTGCGCTGGAGCCTGCCCCGCTATCGCTACGACCAGCTGATGCGATTCGGCTGGAAGACGATGCTGCCGGTTGCGCTCGCCAACGCGCTGATCACCGCCGTCGTCGTGCTCGCATTCCAGGAGGCCTGATGCACCCGGTCGTGTTCGGCATCCTCTCGGCCCTTCTCGTGCTGTCTGCGCTCGGCGTCGTGCTTGCACGCAGCCCGATTCGCAGCGCGCTGTCGCTGGTCGTCACGCTGTTCCTGCTCGCAGTGACCTTCTTGTTCCTCGATGCGCACCTCGTCGCAGCGTTGCAGATCATCGTCTATGCCGGGGCAATCATGGTGCTGTTCCTGTTCGTGATCATGCTGCTGAATTTGCAGGAGGATCCGCCGGTGGTCATGCATGCGGCGCTGCGCTGGCTGGCCTTCGCCGGCGGGTCGCTGTTTCTGTTTGCCGGAATCGCGATGTTCCTCGGCAGCGCGGGTGCGGGGCCGGGGCTGCAGTCACCCGCGGATGCCGCCTTCGGCACGACCGAGGCGATCGCGGCGCGGCTGTTCACGAAGCACCTTCTCGCCTTCGAGGCGACGGGGATTCTTCTCTTGATCGCGGTCGTCGGCGCCGTGGTCATGGCGAAGCGGAAGCTGGTATGAACGTCGTTTCCGTCGAGTGGTACCTGACGCTCGGAGCGCTTCTCTTCACGATCGGCGCTCTCGGGGTACTTCTGCGCCGCAACGTGATCGTCATGTTCATGTCGATCGAGCTGATGCTCAACGCGGTCAACTTGGTGTTCGTGGCGCTGTCGCGCCACCTGCACTCGATCGATGGCCAGGTGGCCGTGTTCTTCGTGATGACGGTTGCGGCCGCCGAAGCGGCAGTCGGCCTCGCGATCATCATCGCTGCCTTCCGCAACCGCGAGACCGTGAACGCGGACGAAATGAACTGGCTGCAGGGATAGTCATGCACGAAGCTGCTTCTCACGCGCACGCGGCGACGGCTGCGGTCACCGCGGGCTATCTCTGGCTCATCCCCGCGCTTCCGCTCCTGGGCGTTCTGTTCAATCTCTTCCTCGGACGTCGTGCCGGCAAGGCGGCCGTCAGCGTCGTCGCGCCGGGCGTCGTCGGCGCGGCCTTCGCAGTCGCTTGCTACGCCTTCGCACAGCTCTGGGCGTTGCCGTCGGGAAGTGCGCTGGTGCAGAACGTCTACCCGTGGATCCACGCGGGCAGTCTCCAAGTCGACGTCGCGTTCCAGCTCGACGCGCTGTCCGCGACGATGGTCATGATCGTCACCGGCGTGGGCTTTCTGATCCACGTGTACTCGGTCGGCTACATGCACGAGGACGAGCGTTACGCGCGCTACTTCACGTACCTCAACCTGTTCACCCTGGCGATGCTGACCCTGGTGATGGCGGACAGCCTGCCGCTGCTGTTCGTGGGCTGGGAGGGCGTCGGCGTCTGCTCGTACCTGCTGATCGGCTTCTGGTTCAGCGATACGGCCAACGCAGCTGCGGGCAAGAAAGCCTTCGTCGTCAACCGTATCGGTGACGCCGGCTTCCTCCTCGCCGTGTTCCTGCTGTTCTGGCACCTCGGTGGCGACAACGGTTTGCGGTTCGCAGAGATCGCCGCCGGCGTCGATCAGATCCCGAGCGGCGTGCTGATGGCCGTCGCGCTGTTGTTGTTCGTGGGCGCCACCGGCAAGTCGGCCCAGCTTCCGCTCTACGTCTGG
>CALJUJ010000301.1 GCA_937975525.1 uncultured bacterium | reverse complement strand
CGCGATCGCCGCAAGCTTCATGCTCCGGCCGTCTAGCCGACGAGGCCGTGGGCCGCAATCGCCATGAACGCGAGCCACGTGTCTCGGGACGAGGGGGGGCGGTTCGCATGGCCGCCTAGCGGCCGATAGGGTGGCGTCGCACCCTGCAGACCGTCCCGTTCGGTCGGCGTGCTCGCGCTCCGGAATCGAGCCGAGACACCACGAACGTGGGGGCGCAGCGCGTTGCGCGCGCGACGAGGCGTATGTTAGGAACCGCCGTTCGATATGAGCGAACTCTCGCAACCCGATTTCGACAAGCGCGGCGGTCTGGTGACGGCCATCGCGCAGGATGCCGCCAGCGGCGAGATCCTGATGGTGGCCTACATGAACCGCGAGGCGTGGGAGAAGACGCTCGCGTCCGGCGTCGCCTGCTACTACAGCACGTCGCGCAAGAAGCTCTGGCTCAAGGGTGAGACCTCCGGCAACACCCAGGAGGTTCATGAGATCCGCGTCGACTGCGATGCGGACGCCGTCGTCCTCAAGGTGCACCAGCGCGGCGGCGCGGCATGTCACGAAGGTTACAAGAGCTGCTTCTTCCGCCGTGTCGAGCCGGATGGGTGGCTCACCGTGGAGGAGCGGGTCGTCGACCCGGAGAAGCTCTACGGGAGCAAGTGAGTCGTCGGCTCGGCACGAATGGGCATGGAGATGAATACACTGCGACTGGGCGTCCCCAAGGGGAGTCTGCAGGACACGACGGTCGAGCTCTTCCGCAAGGCCGGCTGGCGCATCAAGGTTTCCGACCGCAGCTACTTTCCGACGATCGACGACCCGTCGATCGAGTGTTCACTGGTGCGGGCACAGGAAATGGCGCGCTACGTCGAGGACGGCACCCTCGACGCCGGGCTCACCGGCAAGGACTGGATCCTCGAGAACGACGCCAAGGTGCACGCGGTTTGCGACCTCGTGTACTCGAAGGCGAGCTTTCGCCCGACGCGCTGGGTGCTCGTCGTCCCGGAGAGCTCGCCGGTGAAGGAGCCCGAAGACCTGCGCGGCAAGCGCATCGCCACCGAGCTCACGAACTACACCAAGCGCTACTTCGACGGCCTCGGCGTGCCGGTCGAGGTCGAGTTCTCCTGGGGCGCCACCGAGGCGAAAGCGGCGGGGGGGCTCCTCGGCCCGCTCCCCTAGGGCCCCCAGACCACACGACCGCGGCGGGCGGTCTCGTCGACGCGATCGTCGAGGTCACCGAGACCGGCAGCACGATCCGCGCGAATCGCCTGCGCATCGTCACCGAGCTGTTCGAGTCGAACCCGCAGCTCATCGCCAACGAGGGTGCCTGGCAGGATCCCTGGAAGCGCGAGAAGATCGAACAGGTCAGCATCCTTCTGCAGGGCGCGCTGCGTGCCGAGGACAAGGTAGGCATCAAAATGAACGTCCCGAAAGGCAAGCTACAGGCGATCATCGACCTGCTGCCGAGCCTCACCGCGCCGACGGTGTCGCCGCTGTTCCAGAAGGGGCGCCTCGAGGACGTCGAGTGGTACGCGATCGAGAGCGTCATCTCCGAACCCGAGGTGCGCGAGCTGATCCCGCGCCTGATCGCGCAGGGCGCGACCGGTATCATCGAGTACCCGCTCAACAAGATCGTGTGACCGAACCATGACGCGCATGGCGGCAACGGTGATCGCGGTGCTCTCGTGCGCGGCCGCGGCATGCGACGACGCCGAGGTCGAGCGGCGCGCCCGCCAGGCGGCGGAACGGATGCAGGAATCGATCCCGGACGTGCACGCGCAGGCGCTCGCGCAGGACGCGACGAAGGAAGAGGTCGAGCTCGCCCAGCGCGCTCTCACCGCCGACAAGGAATACATGGGCGCCGTCGACGGAAAGCTCGATCGGGTCACGGTCAACGCCATCCAGGCGTTCCAACGTCGCCACGGCCTCGCCGACGACGGATTGTTGAACGACGCCACCCTGGAGCGACTGCGCGCCGTCGTCGATTGACGCTTCGCCGGCGCTCTAGCTGGGGCGCTCGAAGCGGTCGAGCCCGCCCAGGTAGGGGCGCAGAACCCTCGGAACCTCGATGCTCCCGTCGGCCTGCTGGTAGTTCTCGAGAACCGCGATCATCACCCGCGGCAGCGCGAGCCCGGAGCCGTTGAGGGTGTGCACGAACTCGGGTTTGCCCTGCGCCTCGCGCCGAAAGCGGATGTTGCTGCGGCGCGCCTGGAAGTCGGTGCAGTTGCTGCACGAGCTGACCTCCAGCCACTCCTCGCAGCCTGGCGCCCACATCTCGACGTCGTACTTCAGCGCGGCCGTGAAGCCCAGGTCGCCGGTGCAGATCGAGACGAGCCGGTGCGGGATCTCGAGCCTGGCGGCGATGTCGACGGCGTTGCCGACGATCGTCTCCAGCGCCGCAGGCGAGTCTTCCGGAGCGACTACCTTGTACATCTCGACCTTGTCGAACTGGTGGCCGCGCTTGATCCCCCGCACGTCGCGGCCCGCCGACATCTTCTCGCGCCGGAAGCACGGCGTGTGGGCGACGTAAGACAAAGGGAGAGTGCCCGGGGCGAAGATCTCGTCGCGGTGCATGCCCGTGAGCGGGATCTCCGCGGTGCCGATGAACCACAGGTCGTCCTCGGCGTCGCGGTAGATGTTGTCGGCGAACTTCGGAAGTTGTCCGGCACCGTACAAGCACTCTTCGCGCACCATGTAGGGCGGGACGATCTCGAGGTACCCGTGGTCGCGGACGTGCACGTCCAACATCCAGGAGATCAGCGCTCTCTGCAGCATGGCGCCGGCGCCGCGGAGCACGTAGAAGCGCGAGCCCGAGATGCGGACGCCGCGATCGAAATCCAGGATGCCGAGCTCCGGCCCCAGCTCCCAGTGAGGCCGCGGAGAGAAGTCGAACGCTCGTCGGGTGCCGGACTCGCGCACGACGACGTTGCCGCTGTCGTCGGGGCCGAACGGGACGGCCGCATCGGGGAGGTTGGGCACCTGGAGCATGCGCGACTCGAACTCCGACTCGGCCGTGGCGAGGTCTTTCTCGAGCACCGTGATGCGATCGCCGACGGCACGCATCTCTTCGACGAGGGCGGTGCGCTCGGCAGGAGCCGTCTTGCCGATCTTCTTCGAGGTCTC
>CALJUJ010000300.1 GCA_937975525.1 uncultured bacterium | reverse complement strand
CGGCCCGCAGCGCGATCGCGGCGACGTAGCCGCCGTTCGGACCCCAGATCTCCCAATCACGCGACAGCGTGGCCGTGTAGCGGCCGTCGCTCCCGTGCACGCTCGTCTGCTCGCCGAAGTCCCCCATGCGGGCAGTAGTAGGCCGCGGCAGACGCGCGAACAACCGCCGCGTTTCGACGATCGTTCGGGCTCGGCCGCCGGCTTCATCGGGTCGCGCGGCGGACGGCGTGAACGACGTAGTTCGTGGGGTATAGGTGCGTCGCCGGGGTGTAGAAGCGCGCGCGCAATAGGTCGGCGTCGGCGAGCTCGCGGAGGCGAAACCCGAGCGACCGGAAGAACTCCGCGGCCTCGTCCGGGCGCAGGCCGAAGGTGATCGGCTCGCCGACGAAAGCGAGCAGCCCCGCCGACCAACGGCGCATCGCCGAGAGTGGGTCGCCTCCCGCCGGCGGATACCAAAGATCGAGCACGATCTCGGACTTCGGCGGGCACATGCTCCCGACCGTAGCGAGCGTGCCCTCCACGTCGGCGCGCGACAGGTACATCGACACGCCTTCCCAGATGAAGAAGGTCGGCTCCGATTCGCGATGCCCGGCGGCGGCGAGCGCCGGACGAAACGACTCGCGGGCGAAGTCGACTTCCACGCGAACGACGTCGGCGGCGGGCAACTCGTCGGCACGAGCCGCGAGCACCCGCGCCTTCTTTCTCGCCGTCGCCGGGTGATCGACCTCGAACACCGTGCCCCCGGCGAGGTCGTCGGCGAACCGGTAGGCGCGCATGTCGTAGCCGGCGCCGAGGATCACGAACTGCTCGACGCCGCGACTGCGGGCGCGCAGGAGCGCGTCGTCCATGTAGCGATGGCGGGCGACGACGAAGCGCACGAGACCGTCGCTCACCCACTCCGCGTACGGGACGACGTCGGGCATCCACCGCACGGCGGCGACGGCAGCGCGCTCGGCGGGCCCGAGGAACCAATGGGCGTAGGGGTCGCGCAGCAAGGCCGAGCCCTCGGGGCGTGCATCCTCGTAGGCACGCATCAAGCACACCGCCGCGGCCGTCCGGCTCGCCGTCTCGCGCAGCATGCGCTACCCCTCCCCCGCCGGCGCCGATGGCGACAAGAAGATCGGCGACGACCAGGCGCGGTGGGCGACGGGAGCGAGACAGTCGTCGTTGGCGTCACGCGCGCCGCTCGCATAACAGGGCCGGGGCCGCACGCAGTCTCCGTCGTCGTCGCGGTCGCAGCGGAGCGGGTCGCCGTTGACGGTGGGCGTGGCCTCCTGCAGCGCCCGCACGTAGTAGACGGCGTCGCTCCCGAGGGCCGGGAACTCCGGATCTTCGAACTCGACGACGCAACCGGCCTCGGCGCCGCCGCAGACGAACGTGCGCCACGGGTCGTCGATGCGATCGGCCAGCGCGCCGCCGGCGTCGTTCTGCGGGCGAATGCGCACCACCTCGATGCGCTCGATGGCGTGGCGGGTGTCGCCCGGATGGTGGCACTCGCCGCGGCACAACTCGTCGAGGCGCTCCGGGGTCAGGCCGCGCTGCGACGTCTCGGGACAGCCCGGCCGCTGCTCGAGCGCGCCGGCGGCGCGCACGCGGAATCGCGGAGTGCCGGCCATCGCCACTTCCGAACCCATCGGCCGCTCGCTGCCGTCGGCGGTGATCAGGTCGAACCACAGCAGCAGCCGCGGCCCGCTGGTGCCGTACACCTCGCGACGCTCGAGGGCGGAAAAGATGGCGTCGCGGTCGCGCCCGGCGGAATGCACCGCGACGAGCCCGCCCGTGTAGTAGAAGGAGGCGCCGCGCTCGGGCAGCAGCGATTGCAAGGGGGAGACGCGCTCCTGCAGCCGTTCCAGCGACAGAGCCTCCGGCTCCGCCGCGAGGGGCTCGGTGAGCAAGTCGAGAACGTCTTCGCGGGGTCCCCACGCATCGGTCATGACCTCGCGCGCGTACTCCTTGTAGCCAGTGCCCGCGCGGGCGCTGTGGGTGTCGCTGGAACCGATCAAGCCGAAACGAAAGCGGGCGCCGCTGGCGTCGCCGGCGGCGAGCGCCGCCTGCACCGACATCCCCGGGCGATACTCGTACGCCGGTAGGAAGTCGTCGGTCAGCTGACCACACTCGCCCCAGTCTTCCGCCGTCGCCCCGGGCACCAGATGGAATCGCAATGGATCGACCCCGGCGGCGACGAAGGCCGCGCGCGCGGCGCCGACGCGGTCCTCGCAGGTAGCGGCATCGACGTCGCCGCAGCGTTGGCGGACGATCTCGCCCGCCTGCCAGCAGCAGGGCACGTAGCCGCTGGAGGGTGCCGGGCACTCGTTGCTCGGGGTGAGCGCCCGCCACGCGCGGTGCACCTCGGAGTTGCCGTGCCCGGAGAACACCTCGATCAGCCGCTGGCGTTGCGGGTCGTGCTGCCCGAGCTGCGCCGAGAACGCGGCACCGGGCGGCACCATCAGGCCCCAGCTGGTGCCGTGCGGGATGACCAGCGCATCGAAGCCCCACTGATCGAGCTTTTCGAACAGAACGTCCGGCGTCGGCGCCGCCTCGAAGCAGTCATCCGGCAGCTCACGCACGTCGACTCCTGCAGCGCACGCCGGGGTTCCCGCGGCGATGCGGAGGAATCGATTGAACTGCAGGTACCAGCCGAGGTTGGCGCCGCCGTCGATGAACGGCATCGCGGCGCGCAGCAGCAGCGGCAGATCTCCCGTCGCCTTCGACATCGACCCCGGCCCGGCGCCGATCGGCCGCGTCGGCACCTCGCCGTCGGCGATCCCGCGCAGCACCACGTTCTTGTGCCCGTAGTGCTCCGCGGCGGTCGCGCCGGCGTTCGTCCACTCCCAGCCGAGAAACGCGACGAGATCCGGATTGGCCGGATCGCCGGCGACCGCGTTGCACTCGCGGATCGCGTCCTTGGTCAGTCGCCACTGCTCCGGCGTCAGCAACTCGGCGTGATCGTTGATGCTCCAGAAGTCGAGCTGCGAGCAGAAGCGCGCGAAGTCGCAGGCATCGGCCGGAGGTCGAGCGCCCTCGCCCTGGAGGACGGGAAGGCTGAACAGGAACGCATCGCTCGAGAAGGTCGTGTGCACATGCAGGTCGCCGAAGAGGATCTGCTTGGCGCCGGGGGCATCGAGGGCGCCGGCCGCGCGGGCGCCGGACGCAGCACGAGCCGCGAGGTCGCCCTCATCGGCGACAGGTGGCGCGGGCCGGCCAGCGTCGCTGGGGCCGGCGAAATGGCCGAGGCCGATGCCGACGACGACCGCGGCGGCCGTCGCCGCGAGCGCCACGGCGGCGATGCCCAGGCCCGTTCGCAATCTCATGGCGCCGTCCTAGCGGATCGCCCCATGCGCGGACAATCCGCGGCAGGCCGGAGGGCACGTTAGAAATCGGACTTTCATGAACAAGGCTGGATCAACTTCGGGTAGGACGTGGGTTCGGGCGACACAGACGCACGGGACCGTGCGTCGAGGAGCGAGGAGCGAGTCCGCCCAAAGAGCTCAGACGGTCGGCGCTCGCAGCCGATGGCCGGTGAGCGATGCGGGGCAAGGCCTGGGATCGCAGCCCGGCGAGATCGATTGCCGCCATGGTCGAATCACATGCGCCGGCGCCACCCCTTGGTTCCCATGGCGACATCGAGCCCCGTGTTCGGGCGTCGTCCTCATAGGTCGAGCTCCTCGGCGAGGGCTGTCAAATCGGTCCAGGGCACGATGCGCATGCCTTCGCGCACGCCCGTCTCGCCTCCGCCCAGGACCACCGCGCCGCCGCGAGGTGCGAGCGGGGACACCGCATGGAGGCAGGCCGAGAATATCTGCGGGTAGGTGGAGGCCGCCTTGATCTCGATCGGGTAGACGCGGTCCGCGTACTCGAGGATCAAATCGACCTCGGTGCCGTGGGCATCCCGATAGAAGAACAGGTTCGCCGACTTGCCCGCGTTGAATCTGCGCTTGAGCAACTCGCCGACGATGAGCGTCTCGAACAGGGCGCCGCGGAGCGGATGGGCGGTGAGCTGGCGGGGCTCGTCGATGCGAAGCAGATGGCACGCGAGGCCCGTGTCCACCATGTACAACTTCGGTGTCTTGATGAGGCGCTTGCCGAGATTGGCGTGATGCGGACGCAACCGCACGATGACGAACGAGGTTTCGAGTGCCGCCAGCCACGACTCGACGGTCTTGGGATCGATGCCGACGTCGCGAGCGAGCGATTCCTTGTTGAGGAGCTGTCCGGTCCTGCCGGCGACGAGCTGCAGGAAGCGGCGAAAGAGGTCGGCGTCCTTGAGGTTGACGAGCAGGCGCACGTCCCTCTCGATGTAGGGTTCGAGGTAGGAGAGGTAGACCTCGCCCGGACGCGCCTTCGGGCCCCAGGCGCGCGGGTAGCCGCCGCGCCAGATCAACTGATCGAGGTCGACGCCGTCGAGTCTTCCGTCGGCCCCCAGTTCGGCAAGCGACAGCGGCAGGAGGCGGGCGAGCGCGAGCCGCCCTGCCAGGGATTGGGTGATGCGCTCGACGAGCTTGAATTGGTGGCTGCCGGTCAGGATGAAGCTGACGCCTCTGTGCTCTGCCGCGTCGAGGCGCGGCTGGAGATGGGAGAACAGCGCCGGGACGTTCTGGAGCTCGTCGAGCACGGCGCCTCGGGGAAAGCCGTCGAGGTAGCCGACCGGATCTTCGTTGGCATGGGCGCGAACGACCGGGTCTTCGAGGTTCGAGTAGGGCATGTCCGGAAAGGCGTAGCGGGCGAGGGTCGTCTTGCCGGACTGTCGCGGACCGAGCAGGGCGAGCGCAGGGAAGCGGCTGGCGGCGCCCAGAACGTAGTCGCGGGCGGCCCTTGGAATGTAGTTCGGGATGGTGTTGCGCTGTCGAGCCAAGGCCTGGACAATTCACCAATGGACTGGCGAATTGTCAACGCCCGCGAGTTTCGTGGAGGCGCGTCGAGAGCGACGGCGGCATCGCCTGCCCGCTGGGCACGACTGCTCGAGTACACGAACCCAACCCCCACGTGTGAATCGGCGTGGGATACGAACTGCGATCGGCGTCCACGGCCGACGCCGCCCGAGGTGATGGAACGAGCCGGTGATGCTGATTGTTCGCGCGTGCCGCTGACGTCGCCGGGGCGTGCTCTCGCTCGGTTCAGCTCCTTCCACCGAGCCAACTCATACGAGACGACTTCACCGAGCCACGAACTGGGCAGCGCCGTTGCCGCGAGCCGCTCGAGGCTCGCTTCGCCCGCGCGGAGAGCCATGCGAGGTGCTGGCTCCGCGGCGGGCGGCCTTGCGTGCGGCGTTGCGTGGGTGAACAAGGGACGGTGCTGGGTTTCGCCGACGCCGTCCTGGTTCCCCACCCCGCCGTACCGGCGCCGCCCGTGCGCCAGTTCCGCGCCGCCGTCAGCTGGGCCGCAGGCCGCAAGCTCGCCCTCGTCTTCCGGCTCGAGGCCCGCATCTCACACTTCCGGATTCCGCGGCCGGTGCAGCCGCAACGCGCCGACGAGCTGTGGGAGCACTCGTGCTTCGAGGCGTTCATCGCCTGTCCGCGGCGGGCCGCCTACCTCGAGATCAACCTGTCGCCCTCCTGCGCCTGGTCGGTCTTCCACTTCGACGACTACCGCAAGGGCCGCCGCGACGTCGCCGCCGAGCCCGAGATCGCCGTCCTGCAGGGCCCCGACGTCGTGCAGGTCGAAGCGAGCCTGTCGATCGACGCCTGGCTGCGCCGCCCCCCGCAACGCCTCTACGTCGCGTTCGCCTCGATCCTCGAGGACGACTTCGGCGAGCTGTCCTATTGGGCTCCCGAGCATCCCGATGAAACCCCCGACTTCCACGACCCACGCGCCTACACCGTGCAGACCTCGAAGTGAGCTCCTGCATGGACTTCGGCATCGACCGCCTCGTCGCCGAGCCGGCTCTGCGCCGCCGGCGGCGCGGGCGCCGCATCGCGCTTCTCGGCCACCCAGCCTCGGTGACACACGACTTGCGCCATTCGCTCGACGCCGTCGCCGCGCTCGACGGCGTCGAGCTCACCGCCGCGCTCGGTCCCCAGCACGGGCTGCGCGGCGACAAGCAGGACAACATGATCGAGTCGGACGACTTCGAGGATCCGCGCCTCGGCATCCCGGTCTTCAGCCTCTACGGTGAAGTGCGCCGGCCGACGGCCGCCATGATGGACACGTTCGACGTGCTGCTCGTCGACCTGCAGGACCTCGGCTGCCGCGTGTACCCGTTCCTGACGACGCTGCGCTACGTGCTCGAGGCCGCCGCGGCGCACGTCAAGTCCCTGTGGGTCCTCGATCGCCCCAACCCCATCGGCCGGCCCGTCGAAGGCTTCCGGCTCGAGGACGGATGGGAGAGCTTCGTCGGCGCGGGGCCCGTGCCGATGCGGCACGGCATGACGCTGGGAGAGATGGCGCGGTGGTTCGTCGCGTGGGGCAACCTCGATGTCGATCTCGAGGTCGTCGCCATGCGCGGCTGGGACCCACAAGCGGCGCCCGGCCACGGCTGGCCCGCGGCGACGCGCGTCTGGGTCAACCCGAGTCCGAACGCGCCGACGTTGGCGATGGCGCGCGCCTACCCGGGCACGGTGATGCTCGAGGGCACGACGCTTTCCGAGGGGCGCGGCACGACCCGGCCGCTGGAAGGGCTCGGCGCGCCGGACCTCGACGCAAACGCGCTCCTCGACACGATGCGATCCCTGGCGCCCGAGTGGCTGGCAGGCTGCCGCTTGCGCCCGTGGTGGTTCGAGCCGCCGTTTCACAAGCATGCCGGAGCAACTTGCAGCGGCTTCCAGATCCATGCGGAGCCGCCGTTCTACGACCACGCGTCGTTTCGCCCCTGGCGACTCGTCGCAGCCGCGCTCAAGGCGTATCGACGCCTCGCCCCGGAGGAAACCTTGTGGCGCGACTTTCCCTACGAATACGAGCACGACCGCCTCGCCATCGACCTGATCAATGGTGGCGAGCGCTTGCGCCGTTGGGTCGACGACGACCGCGCGAGCGCCGCCGATCTCGACGCCGCGGCGAGCCGCGACGAGGAATCGTGGCGCGAAGAACGCCAGCCCTTTCTCGTGTACGGATGAGCTTGTTCGAGTGCATCTCTTCGTTACGCTCGCAAACATGAACACCCCAGGCGTGCACATGCCCGCGCAGGTCGCGACGCGACTGGCGCGCATCGGAGCGAGCGCGGAGATCCTGCTCACCGAGATCGGCCACCCCGGCGACCTGTGGGCCGACCTCGAGGTTCGCCCCGGGCATGGCGACGGCCAGGTTCTCCTGCTGCCACGCCACGGCGAGGAGAGCGCGGTCGAGCTCATCGACCACCTCGAATGTGCCGGGCGCGACGCGCACCAACGCTTCGGGCCCATCGAGTTGGTCGTCGCCCCGGAGCTGCGCTGCGGCGGCCCGTGGGCGCCGGCTCCCGCGAGCCAGACCATGTCGCTTCCGTGGCAGGCAGCAACGGCTGCAGTGGCGGCCAAGACGCTGTTGGAAGACATTGCCACACGGCGATACCTGGCCCCCGAGCTCATGCCGATTCTCTGGCTGGCACGAGCCATGTCCGTCTCGCTCGATCGGCGGGCACGCCTACGAGAAGCACCGCGTGTGGCCGGACCGCCCCGCGGCGGCGCCGTCCGCATGCTGCGCTGACGCCGCACGCCCGCGATTGACTCCGCCCGGCGCCCGACGCCATCGTCGGCCCATGGGCCGTGGCGACGACGTCGACATCCAACCTTACCTCGAGCTGCTCGAGCGCCGCGCACCGCGGCCGCTGACCGTGCCGGAAATGGCTCGCATGCTCTCCGTGGACCGCTTCGACGCTCGCGCCGTGCGGGCGCGACTCGACCTCGAGGTGCACCGCAAGCGACTACGCGCCATCTGCAACACGCGCTACCAGTGGCGGCGCGACGACGACCGGCCCCGGACCCGCCGCGGCGACGCCCGACCGAGCGCGACGGCCAAGACCGGGGTGCGCGTCGACGGCCACTACGCGCGCGTGCGCGCCGGCTACGGATTCGTCACGGCGCTCGGCCGGGCGGCCGAGCGCTTCCCGCGCGACATCTTGATTCCGAACGGCGACGAAGGCGGCGCCCTACACGGAGATCGCGTGATCGCCGAGATCACGGGACGCGATCCACGTCGCCGTCGCACCACCGGGCGCATCGTCGAGGTCACGTCGAGCGTCCACGACCGCATGGTCGGCGTTCTCGAGCCGAGCTACCGCGGCTGGCTGCTGGTGCCCGACTCGGAGCTGCTCCCGCCGGTGGAGATCATCGGCGGCGAGTCGCCGCAGGCGGAGGCGCGCGGGCAGGCGGCGCTGGTACGCCTGACACGGCCGGGCACCGGGCAACGGCCTCCGGGAGGCGTGCTCGAGCGCATCCTCGGCGCCGCCGACAGCGTCGAGGTCCAGTTCCTCAGCATCGCCAGCGAGCACGGGTTGCGCATCGAGTTCCCGGACGACGCGGCCGCCGAGGCCGAGGCGTTGCCGACCGATCCCGTCGCCAGCGACTTCGTCGACCGCGAGGACTTGCGCGAGCTGGCGCTGGTGACGATCGACGGCGAGAGTGCTCGCGACTTCGACGACGCGGTGCACGTCGTGGCCGAACCGGGCGGGTGGCGGGTCTGGGTCGCCATCGCCGACGTCGGCCACTACGTGCGGCCGGGCTCTGCTCTCGACCACGAAGCTCGGCTACGCGGCAACAGCGTCTACTTCCCCGATCGCGCGATTCCCATGCTGCCGCCGCGATTGTCGACCGAGCTCTGCTCCCTCCAGCCACACCGCGATCGCCTGGCGCTGGTCGCCGAGCTCGGCCTCGACCGCAACGCCACGACCACCGACGCACGCTTCTACCGCGCCGTGATCCGTAGTCGCGCCCGACTCACGTACACCGAGGTCGCCGCCGCGCTGGCCGGCGGCACCGTCCGCCCCGAGGTCGCCGAGCGGGTGCCGGACCTGACCCAGATGCGCACCGTCATGGCGAAGCTGTATCGCAACCGGGTCCGCGCCGGCTCGCTCGATCTCGACCTCCCCGAAGCGATGATCGACCTGTCCGAGGAAGGTCGCAGCGTCGGCGTGCGCGTGCTCGAGCGCAACGACGCGCATCGCATCATCGAGGAGTTGATGCTCGCCGCCAATCGCGCCGTCGCCGCGCACCTGCGCGAGCACGAGATCCCCCTCCCCTACCGGATCCACGAGCCGCCCGACCCCGAGGACGTCGACGAGCTCAACACCTTTCTCGGTCCGTTCGGGTTGTCCGTCGAATACGACCGGACGGTGCGGCCGCAGGACGTGCAGCGTCTGTTGACGCAGCTCGAGGGGCACCCGTTGGCGCGGGTGCTGACACGGCAGGTGCTGCGCTCACTGACCCAGGCTCAGTACAGCACCAGCCATGCCGGCCATTTCGGCCTGGCCTTTCCGGTGTACTGCCACTTCACGTCGCCGATCCGGCGCTATCCCGACCTGCTCGTGCACCGCCAGCTCGCGCACTTGCTCGACGGCGCGGTCGACACCGCCCGAGCCCTAGCGGAAGCCATCGAAGCCGCGAGCGTGTCGAGCTCGCAGACGGAGCGCGAAGCGATGGAAGCCGAGCGCGCGATGGTCGACCTCAAGAAGGCCGAGTTCATGCGCGACCACCTGAACGAGCCAGGGGCGGGAACGATCGTGTCGGTGACCTCTTCCGGGTTCTACGTCGAGCTCGACGCCTACCCGATCGAGGGCCTGGTGCGCCTCGGCAGTCTCGACGACTACTACGAGTACGACGAAGGCCAGCGGGCGCTGCGCGGCAGCCGCAAGGGGCAGCGTTTTCGCCTCGGCGATCGGGTCGAGGTCGAGGCCGTCGACGTCTCGTTGCGGCGGCGGACGATCGACCTCGCGCTGCGGCGGCGGCTGTCGGACCCGAAGTCGCGCAAGCCGCTGTCGGGTCGAGCTAGGGAGTGACGATCGCGAAGTCGTCGTCCGGCTGCTCGATGGTGGCGAGCAGCGACAAGAGCTGCAGCCGGCTGCCTTCGACGGAGATCTCGTCGGAGAATACCAGGTCCTTGAGGCCGGCTTGGCGCGTGATCAGGTTGAACCAGAAATCACGGGTCACGTGCAGCGTCGCATCGGCATCCGATCGCGACGGACCTCGCTCGTGGTGCAGCACGGAGTTCTCGAGCTCGAGCACGTAGGTCTCGCCGAGATCGGTGAAGTCCACGTTGACGACGATGTGCTTGCCGGCAGCGCTCGGTCCGTCGACCCGCGTGGCCAGCGCCGCGAACAGTAGATCGAAAGGCACGTTCTCGATCAGCTCGGTCATTTTCGCCAGATCGGGTATCGAGCGGATGACGCCGCGGCGCAGCTCGAGCGCCGAGCTCAGGTAGACGTCACGCCAGGGCCCCGACTCCGCCTGGTATCCGAGCTGGTCATAGACGCGCGCCAGCAATCCCTTGGCCTCCGCGTCATCCGGGTCGGCGAACACCACGTGGTCCAGCAGCGTCGCGGCCCATCGGTACTCGCCTTCGTCGAAGGCCGCCTGGGCGCGCTCGCGCACCGCCGCGGCGCCGCCCATGGCGGCGACGTAGCGCTCGGCGGCGTCGACGGGCGGCAGCGGCTCGAGGTTCGCCGGGTTGCCGTCGAACCAGCCGAAGTAGTGCTGGTAGACCGCCTTGGCGTTGTGGGAGACGGTGCCGTAGTAGCCGCGCACGGCGAACGTCGCGCGCAGCTCCTCGGGCAGCTCCAGCTCCTCGGCGATCTCGCGCGGGGTCAGGCCGTTGCCGGCGAGGCGCAACGTCTGATCGTGGATGTAGCGGTACACGTCGCGCTGCTTCTTCAGATAGTCGACGGCCTCGGCTCGGCCCCACACCGGCCAGTGGTGGCTGTTGAAGACGATCTCGAGGTCGTCGCCGAACAGGCGTAGAGCTTCGTCGATGGCGCTGCTCCAGCGCAGCGCATCGCGCACCTTGGCGCCGCGCAGGGTGTAGAGGTTGTGCTGGTTGCGCGACACGATCTCCGCGCCGCAGTAGGCCTTGCGCTGCGGCAGGAAGAACGCGAGCTCGGCCGGGGCCTCGGTTTCGGGTGCATATTGGAAGACGAAGTCGACGCCGTCGATCGTCATCTCCTGCCCGCTGCGATCGACGACGTCGGTGGGCGGCAGCAGCGTCACCGTACCCAGCGCCGGCGCCTTGCCGAGCCCGGAGTCGACGTGACCGCGCGGCGAGCGCGGCAGCGCACCGCCGTACATGAACCCGGCGCGACGGCCCATGACCAGCCCGGCGAGCACGTTTTCGCTCACCGCCTCGATGAGGAAGCCCTGCGGCGCGACGATGCGGACGGTTCCGTCGCGCACCTGTTCATCGCTCACCACTCCCTTGACTCCACCGAAGTGGTCGACGTGGCTGTGGGTGAAGATCACCGCGACGATGGGTCGCGGACCGAGCTCGCGCTCGACCAGCGCCAGCGCCCGGCGCGCCGTCTCGACCGTCGTCAATGGGTCGACGATGATGCGCCCGGTCGCGCCTTCGACGATCGACATGTTGGAGAGATCGTAGCCGCGCACCTGGTAGATGCCGTCGGCGACCTCGAACAGCCCGTCGACGTTGTTGAGTCGCGCCTGGCGCCACAGGCTCGGGTTGACGCTCGGCGGCGCGGCGCCGGTGACGAAGTCATAGCTGCCGCGGTCCCAGATCACCCGATCGTCGGCGGCGACCACGGGCGTGCCGTCGTCGCGGGCGATGAAGCCGCGTTGGACGGCTTCGAAGTCGCCGGGGTCGTCGATCGGCAGCGCCGCGGCGACGGCGGCGTTGAGGTCGCTGGTAGTGGTCGTCGGCGCGGAGAAGCCGTGCTCGTCGTCGCCCGCGAGCGGCTTCGGGCCCGAGCGATCGGCACAAGCGGCGGTGAATGCGAGGCAGACGATGAGCAGGCAGATCGGAGTGCGGCGCGTCATGCCTCGACGGGGTAGCATCGACGGCGCACCCGGCGCGAGCGCCGGCTCGGATCACTCGGCGCGACGCGCGCGCAACCGCAGCAGGCGTGGGATGAGGCGGTAGAATGCCGTCGGGAAATGGCGCTCGAGCCGCCACATCATCCGCCCGTCGCGGTGCGGCAGCACGTAGAGGCGGTCCCGCGCGACCGCGTCGAGGGCGATGCGAGCGACGTCGTCGGCCTGGATCTTGGCCGAGCTCATCAAGCCGCGGGCGACACCGAGCATCGCCTGGTCGCCGGTGGTCCGCGCCGAGTCGATGATCCCGGTCTGAAAGAAGGTCGGGCACAACACGCTGACGCCGATTCCCTCGGCCGCGAGCTCGCCGAACAAGGTCTTCGACAGCGCAACGACGCCACTCTTGGTGACGTTATAGGGAGCCATCATCGGCGACGAGATCAGCCCGGCGGTCGAGGCGACGTTGAGCACGTGCCCCGAGCCCTGGGCGCGGAAGCGTGGAACGAAGGCGTGGCAACCGTAGATGACGCCCCAGAGATTGACGCCGAAGGACCAGCGCCAATCCTCGAGGGGGATCTCGCCGACGCGCCCTGCAGCCGCGACGCCGGCGTTGTTGACGATCAGGTCGACGCCGCCGAGCACGCGTTCGGCGGCGACCGCCAGCTGCTCCACTGCTGCGGGGTCCGACACGTCGCACGCGACCGCGTGACTCTCCGGGACGCCGAGGTCCGCGGCGGCGGCGGCGGCGGCTTCGTGCTGAAGGTCGGAAACGATGACGCTGCCGCCGCGGCGAAGCACTTCACGGCACAGTGCGCGGCCGAGGCCGCCGGCAGCACCGGTGACGACGGTGCGAGGCTGAGCTGGGATCGACATGCCGGTCGTTTAGAAAGGGCGCGCGTCCGGGTCAACGCGGCGACGCTGCCTACCCGCCGAGCGGGCGGCTGCGCGGCGCGAACGGTCGCGGTCGCGGGTGAATCGGAGAATCAGAACGAGCGCGAGGAGCGGGCACTGGCGCGCTCGGTCATGCGGGCTGGCGTGCTGCGCTGCGGGATGCGGGTGCCCCACCGAATCGGCGTGCCGCGCGAATCGACGTGGACGAAGGCGCCGGCCTTGTGCGCGTGGGCGTAGAGGCCGAGGCCTCCCTGCAGGGGCTGGTACGCCTCATCGTCCATCGAGTCTTCGACGAGCTCGTAGAGCACGTCGGCGTCGCGGGCGGTGATACGGCCGTCGCCGTTGAGATCGTCCATGCGCCCGTCGCCGTCTTCGTCGATGAAGATGTCGGCGGCGTCGCCGTAGGCGTGGCGGCTGTAGCGAGTGTCGTTGCCGATGCGCGCGTTGTACCAGGGCGTGCGAAAGGCGCTGAGGATCTGGAAGGTCGAGGCGCGGATGCCGCGATCGTGGGCGCGGGCGAGCAGGTATTCGAGCTTGAGCAACAGGCGCGGGCTGAGCGCCAGGTACTCGACCTTCGCCGTCGCCTGCTTGCAGAGGAACTGGTCGAGGCGGAAATGCGGCGAGACCCACATGTCGCGCATGTCGCCGCGCACCTCGATGAAGCCACGCGGAGCGATGTACGCGGGATCTCCGTTGAGCGGCTGCCGGGGATAGCCTCCCACGCGGTAGCCGTTGATCGTGCCGCGCCCGTCGTAGGGACGCATGACGAAGGCGTTGATGCAGACGGACTCGCCGTCGTAGCGGTTCTCGACGCGCAGCGAATACACCCCTGGCTCGCGCGGCGCCTTCCACGTCCAACGGCCGGGACGAACCTGCTGTAGCGAGCCGCCGGCCGCGTCGGCGACGAACGATGCCGTGTGGCGGCGCTCGAGCACTTCGATCGGCAGCGATGCGCCGGGCAGAACGGCCGTCGACAGCAGCCGCAGAGAGCTGGCGTCCTCGCCGATGCGAAGGTCGAACGAGGCGCCCTCGCGCCACGATGCCGGCAGCGGACCATTTGCCTTTGTGACGCGTTTACAGTCTTCTGCATGCAGGATCCGCGCCGGCGCCGTGGGCGCGGCTTTGGCAAAGGCCGCGCGCCTCGACGGACGGAGAACCGGATCCGGAGCCGCGGCGCCAACGTGCTGCGGGGCCGCGAGACTGTACGAATGAACGGGAACGGAGCAACTGGAAGTGAAGGACGCGATTGCGACGAGCGCGAATGTGGTCGTGCGCGAGCGCAGCATGGGCAGCCTCCTCATCACAGTGCCTTGGTCTCGAACGGGTTTCGCGCGCCAAGGAACCACTTCCCCATCATCCTCATGCCCCTGCCGCGAACCTGGCCGGGGAGGATAGTCGATTCGCAACGAATGTCGAGCACCGGCCGCCAGTTTCTCGACCTGGCGAAAATGAGGCGAAAGCGCCTTTCCTGAGCCGCGAACCCGCCGCCCCCACGCACATGTCCAGCGCCGCCACACCCCTCGCATTGTTCCTGCTCGTCACTACGGGAGCAGCCAGCATCGCCTACGGCGACCTGCCGCCGCCGCAGCGCACCGCCGCGGACGCAGCGACGACGCTGGATCTCGCCGCCTTCCTCCAACAGTCGCTCGACGCGAGCGCGCCGGTCGTCGGGCGCCCCGCGGGTCGAGCCCTGCACTCCGAGGTCGTCGAGCTCTACGAGGCGACCGGCATGCAGCCGCTGTGGACCGAGGCCGAGCGCGCGCATCCGCGGGCCGCGCAGCTACTCGCCGCGCTCGCCGAAGCCGACACGGACGGCCTCGTCGCCGCCGACTATCAGCCGGAGCTGCTCGCCGAGATCCTCGCCGGAGCGTACCGGGATGCAGCCCCCAGCGACGCGCAACGGTTCGCCGCCGATCGGGCGCTGAGTGAAGCCGCCGTACGCTTCGCCCACGACATCGCCAACGGCAGGGTCGACCCGCCGGACGTCGCCTGCCCCGGGCGCCGCGCGCCCGTCTACCCGACCGCCTTCCTCGCCCGCGCGAGCGCTGCCGGAGACGTGCGCCACCTGCGTGAGCGCCTGGCCCGCCAGACGCCGGCCGACGCCGCACTGCGGGCGGCGCTCGCAGACTACCGCCAGCGTGCGGCCGGCGCACCGGAGGAGTTGGTCCCGCCGGGCGCTAAGCTCGAGGTCGGCACCCGCGAGGACATCGTGCGGCTGGCGGCTCTCGAGCGCCGCCTGCGCGCTGCCGGCGACCTCGACGACGACGACCGCTCGCTGGCACGGGCGGAGCGCCACGCGACCGAGAGCGGGCTCGCCGCCGTCGCGGTCTACGGCGAGCGCCTGGCCGCCGCGGTGCGGCGCTTTCAACAGCGCCACGGACTCGGCGTCGACGGAATCGTCGGCCCGCGGACCATGCGCGAGCTGAACCGCACCGCCGACGACCGGGTGCGCCAGCTCGTGGTCAACCTCGAGCGCCTGCGCTGGCTGCCGCGCAGCCTCGAGCGCCGCCGCATCGTCGTCAACGTACCGTCGTTCAGCCTGACCCTGATCGACGACGGCGCCGCCGTCGCCGAGATGGCGGTGGTGGTCGGCCGGCGCAGCTGGCCGACGCCGATCTTCTCCGACCGCGTCGAGTACATCGTGCTGAACCCCTACTGGAACGTGCCGAAGAACATCGCCCGCGACGAGCTGCTGCCGAAGGTCCGCCGCGACGCGGAGTTCCTCGAGCGCGAGGGCTACGTCCTCACCGACGCCGCCGGCGCGCCGCTCGATCTCGCTCCGGAGGAGTTGGAGCGCGTCTCCCACCGCACCCACTTCCTGCGCCAGCTTCCGGGCCCGGGCAATGCGCTCGGCACGATGAAGTTCCTCTTCCCGAACCGCTGGGACGTGTACCTCCACGACACCCCGAGCCGGTCGCTGTTTCGGCGCGCCGCGCGCGCGTTCAGCCACGGTTGCATTCGCGTCGAGAGGCCGCGCGATCTCGCCGCCTTTCTCGTCGCCGGCGATCCTCAGTGGTCGATGCCCCGGCTCGACCGCACCGCCCGGCAGGGACCCGACAAGTGGATGCGGCTCGCCCATTCCGTGCCGATCGACATCGTCTATTTCACCGCCACGCTCGGCACCGGCGGCGTCGTCTTCCACCACGATCTCTACGACCACGACGCCGCGCTCGAGGCCGCGTTGCAGCGGGCGAGCGGCAGCTTGGGCACGGCGATCGTATCCCGCGACGATCGCCACACGGCCAGCCCCTGATCGACGCCGCGAGAAACCTCTTTGCACGGCGACCGACGGGTGCTAGGCAACGGGAGGTCGCAGGCGCCGCAGAACGGCATGAGACGCCGTCACGAGCGACCGGGTGCGACGCTGGGAGGTGGTTGATGGGCGGTCGTGAAGCGCGCAAGTCCTTCGTTCTCGACACCAACGTCATCCTGCACGACAGCACCTGCCTCACCCAGTTCAAGCACCACAACGTCGTCATTCCGATCTGCGTGCTCGAAGAGCTCGACCACTTCAAAAAGGGCAACCAGTCGATCAACCACCACGCACGCGAGTTCCTGCGCTCGCTCGACGCGCTCGGCGGCTCCGGCATCTTCAACGGCGGCGTCGAGATCGGCCCCGACCAGGGCAAGGTGCGCATCGAGCTCGAGACGCCCTTCCACACCGACCTCGCCGCCAATTTCGTCGCCGGCAAGCCCGACCACATGATCCTCAACTGCGCCTACTCGCTCGCCAAGGGCAGTAGCCGCGGCCGCGTCGTGCTCGTGTCGAAGGACGTCAACCTGCGCCTCAAGGCGCGCGCCGTCGGCGTCTCGGCGGAGGACTACACGACCGACCAGGTGAAGGACGTGTCGTCGCTCTACACCGGCAAACGCTCGGTGGAGAATCTCGACTCCGAGTTGATCGATGCACTACACGGACCGGACGGGCTCGAAGCCGCGATGCTCGGCGTCGACCAGAGCCTGCTCGCCAACGAGAATCTGATCCTGCGCAACGGGCAGAAGTCGGCGCTCGCGCGCTTCGACGCTCGCGCCGGCATCGTCCGCAAGGTGAGCCGCACCCACGTCTTCGGCATCGCCCCGCGCAACGCCGAGCAGACGTTCGCGCTCAGCATCCTCTGCAACCCGGACATCCCGCTGGTCAGCTTGTCCGGCACCGCCGGCACCGGGAAGACGCTGCTCGCCCTCGCGGCGGCGCTCGACCAGCGCCGGCTCTACCGGCAGATTTTCCTCGCCCGGCCGATCGTGCCGCTGAGCAACAAGGACATCGGCTACCTCCCCGGCGAGATCAAAGCCAAGCTCGATCCCTACATGCAGCCGATCTACGACAACCTGTCGGTGATCATGAGCCACGGCGACGCCGGCGACGGCAAGGCGCCCTCGCAGCAGATCCAACAGATGCTGGAGGACGAGAAGCTCATTCTCGCCGCCCTGTCGTACATCCGCGGGCGCAGCCTCAACCGCATCTACTTCATCGTCGACGAGGCGCAGAACCTGACGCCACACGAGGTCAAGACCATCATCACCCGCGCCGGGGAAGGCACCAAGATCGTCTTCACCGGGGACATCTTCCAGATCGACCACCCCTACCTCGACTCACAGTCCAACGGGCTGAGCTACCTGATCGAACGCATGCAGGGACAACCGCTGTACGCGCACATCAACCTCGAGAAGGG
>CALJUJ010000299.1 GCA_937975525.1 uncultured bacterium | reverse complement strand
TGCTCGTCGCCGCGGGATTGACACCCCACAGCACGATGCAGCGAGCGAGCGGATAATCGGTCGGCGGGATTCCGACCATGTTGACGTACATCGCCTGCGACACGGCCCCCGTCGGCACGGCGCAGAGCGTCTTGGCGAGCTGCGATGCACCGAGGAGGTGAAAGAAGCGCGCGTCGGCCGCGTCGTCGCCTAGGAGTCCATTCGATCCTCCGTAGTGATAGGGAAGAATCGACTCGCCGCCATGGCGCTGCGCGACCTCGGTGAGGCGGTCGGCAACGAGATCGAGAGCCGCCTGCCAATCGATGGCCTCGAAGGCACCCTCCCCCTTCGCCCCGGTCCTGCGCAGCGGCGTGAGTATCCGCTCGCGCGCGTGCTGGCGTTCGGGGTAGCGCCGGACCTTGGCACAGATGAAGCCGTCGGTGAGCGGGTTGCGGCGTGAGCCATCGACGCGCACGACGCGCCCGCCGGCAACCGTCACTTCCAGGCTGCAGGTATCCGGGCAGTCGAGCGGGCAAACGGATTCGAAGACGCCGTCGCTCGAGTTCATGCGCTCAACCCCGCTTGCGGGCCAGCGTCAGCCCGTCGGCGATCGGTAGCATCACGACCTCGACCCGCGGGTCCTCGGCAAGCGCGTCGTTCAGTTGCCGGAGCGCGACGGTGCTTTCGTCGTTCTTGTCGGGATCGGCGACGCTTCCCGACCACAGGACGTTGTCGAACAGGACGACCCCGTTCGGGCGCAGGCGCGCCAGGATCTCCTCGTAGTAGGCGGCGTAGTTGACCTTGTCGGCATCGACGAAGGCGAGATCGATGGTCGCCGCGGCCGGCAGGCTGCGCAGCGTCTCGAGGGCCGGCGCGATCCGCAACTCGATCCGCTCGGCCACTCCGGCCTGCTGCCAGAAGCGACGGCCGATCGCCGTCCATTCGTCGCTGACGTCGCAGCACAGCAGGCGCCCGCCGGCAGGAAGCCCCTTGGCCAGGCACAGCGCACTATAGCCGGTGAACGTACCGACCTCGACGACGGACCGGGCCCCGACGAGGCGGACGAGCTGGGTGAGGAAGGCCCCCTGTTCCGGGGCGATCTGCATGATGCTCACGTCGCCGAGCTCCCGGGTGGCAGCCGCAAGCTCCGCCAATACCGGGTCGCGATCGCTGCGGTGAGCGACCAGGTACTCGTAGGTCCGCGGCGTCAGTGCGGTGAACTTCTCGTGCATGCAACCTCCCGAGCGAGCCAAGCGGCGGCGTTGCCAAGCCTCGAAGGCTACGTGTACAACCGATCCGCGCGCCGCGCCATCCGCCGTCTTCCGCGACGATGGTCGGGTGCGACCACGGGAGGAACCATGGCCGTTGCACGAGTTACCGAAATCCGAGCATCGTCCTCGGACGGCTTCCTCGAAGCCGTCAACGAGGGCCTCCGCCGTGCGCGCAAGACGCTGCGCAACATCACGGGGCTCGAGATCACCCAGAAGCGCGTCAAGGTCGAGTCCGGAAAGCTGGTCGAGTACCGGGTCGACATGAAGATCGTCTTCGTTCTCGATTGATTGGAGAGCATGCTCATGGCCGTAGCCAGACAAACACAGATCATCGGAGCCTCGCCGCACAGCTGGGAGGACGCCGTGCGCAACGCCCTCGAGCGGGCCAACCGTACCTTGCGCAACATCACCGGGCTCGAAGTCATCAAGGAAAACGCCGCCGTGGACGAGGGCAAGGTCGTCGAATATCGCTCGACGATCATGGTGACGTTCGTTCTCGACGAGTAGCACGACGAGCGAGACAGCGACGATGACCGAATTGCGGCGGCGAATGACGTCGCTGGATGCGTCCTTCCTCTATCTCGAGAGGCCGAACGCGCTCCTGCACGTCGCCGGCCTGTACACGTTCGACGAGCCCCTGGACTTCGAGGAGTTTCTCGCCGACGTCGAGCGCCGCCTCCCGTTGATTCCGCGTTACGTCCAGCGCGTGGTCACCGTCCCCTTCAACCTCGGCCACCCGACTTGGGAGCAGGACGAGAGGTTCGACGTCCGCCAGCACGTTCACTTTCACACGATCGGGCCCGAGGCCGACGATCGCGCCCTCGGCGCGCTCTGCGCACGCTTGTTCGCAGAGCCGCTGGACCGCAGCCGGCCGCTCTGGGAGATGCACTTCATCGAAGGCTACGGCGAAGGCTGCGCCGTGTTCGCCAAGACGCACCACTGCATGATCGACGGCGCCAGCGGCGTGCAGCTGATCGACGTGCTGATGGATCCCACCCCCAACCCGAGGCCCGCCCACGACGTCGCGCTGCCGCTGCCATCACCGGCGCCGAGCCCCTTCGCCCGCACCCTCGAAGGGCTGGTCTCCGCGGCCCGCGAACAGTGGGATGCCGGAGAAAAGCTGTGGAAGTCGCTGTCGAACCCCGGAACGATCCTGAGCAGCGGCCGGACGACGATCGAAGCAGCAGCGGTCGCAGCTCGCAATTTTCTCGAAGGCGCGCCGCAAACGCCGTTCAACGGTACGCTGGGCATCGATCGCGGCCTCGCCTGGGTGCCGCTCTCACTGAACGAGTTCAAAGCCATTCGCAATCGCCTCGGCGGAACCGTGAACGACGTCGTGCTCACCGTCATCGCCGGCTGCATCCGCCGCTATCTTCGTGCCCTCGCCGTCGAGCTCGACGTCGACGAGTTGAAGGTCGCCGTGCCCGTCAGCGTACGCAGCGAGCGTGAGAAGGGCGACCTCGGAAACCGAGTCAGCTTGATGGTCGCGCCATTGCCGATCGCGGTGGACGACCCGGTCGAGCGCCTGCGCTGTGTCGCTGCGGGAATGGACCTGTTGAAGGAGAACGACCAGAGCGGCCAGATGCATCGCCTGGTCGGCCTCACCGACCTGATACCTCCGGCACTGCAGCTGCCGCTGGCGCGTCTGCAGCCGAGCCAGCTGCCGGTGAATACCGTCTGCACGAACGTCCCCGGGCCGAGGGTGATGCGCTACGTGCTCGGCAAGCAAGTGAAGACGATGGTTCCCGTCGTGCCGCTGGGCGCCGGAATCGGCCTGGCCTTTGCAATCATGAGCTACTCGGACCAGCTGACGATCGGAATCACGACCGACACCGATCTCGCCGACGCGTGGAAGGTCGCGGATGCCCTTCAGGGTTCCTACGAGGAGCTATGGAAGGCTACGGGTCTCGAACGCGTCGCCCGCGACCGCCGCATCGGCACGGC
>CALJUJ010000298.1 GCA_937975525.1 uncultured bacterium | reverse complement strand
CGCCGCGGCGGGCTAAGCGCGGCGGTAGCACCATGACCTCCGCCAGCGAAGCTGCGCACGCGCCTCCGGCGCCGCTGCGCGTCGTCACCTTCGACATCCTCCGCGGCATCGCCATCGCGGTCATGGTGTTCCTCCACAACGGCGCCTTTCACCTCGCCGACGCCACCGCCGTGATCGCCGACCCGCCGCCCTGGCTGATCGCCTTCGGCTTCCTGCTGCTCTGGGCCGGCCTCTTCGGTGTCGTCTCCGGCGCCGCCAACGCCGCGACCACCGTGCGCCGGCTGCAACGTGAAGCCGCGGCCGCGCCACGGCCGTGGCGCTACCCTCCCGGCTTGTTGGGCGGAGCGCTGCAGACCTTCGCCATCGTCTTCGCGCTGCACTGGGTCTGGACGCTCGGCGTCGGCAACTCGCCGGTCACCGCCGACCCGAACGACCCGGCCGGGCGCATGACGATCGTCCCCGGCTGGATGTTCTACGGCTTCCCGCCGGCGCCGCATCCGGAGAGCTACGTGTTCGCGAGTGCCCTGTGGATGATCGCCGCCAACGTGCTCGTCGTCTCGCTGGCGCTGCGCTTGCACTACCGCGCCAGCCCGCCCCACGCCGGCGACCGCTTGCGTCGCCACCTCGTCCTCCTCGCGATCGCGATCCTCGTGGCCACGCCGCTCTTGCGCGCGCTGCTCTACCCGCCGATGGCCGCGCTCGTCGAGGCCGGCGGTTTCGGCATCGTCCTCGCCGTGCCGCTGGCGCTGCTCGTCAACGACCCGAATCCGGTGTTCCCGTTCGCCGCGTACGGCCTCGTCGGCGCCGTCATCGGTGCGTCAATGGCGCGCGGCGAGTCGCGGTCGGGCCTCTACCGAGCCCTCGGTGCCGGCGGTTTCGTGCTCCTCGCGGCCGGGGTCGCCGGTCTCGCCGCCGCCGGCGGCTTCGTGATCGCCGATCGCGAGGCGGTCTGGGGGCAGTCGCCGTTGTACTTCAGTGCGCTCGCCTACCTCCTTCTCGGTCTTTTCTGCTGGCTCACCAGTGGCTTGCTGGCGGTCTTCGACCCGCCAATCGAAGCGGCGCGGATTCCGTGGCGGCCGCGCTGGCTGCGGCCGCTGGTGCGCTTTGGACGGCTCAGCCTGACGGTCTTCCTGCTCGAGGGCACCGTCGCCATGGGCCTGCGGCTCGGCCTCGACGCCGCTGCACCGAACTGGAACCAGAGCGTGGCATCGGTTCTCGCTTTCGCTGCCGGCAACCTGCTTTTCTGGCACCTGGCGCTCTCCTGCTGGGAGCGCATCGACTACCGCGGCTCGCTGGAATGGGCGCTCGCCCGTCTGCGACGCAACGACGACCGGGCTCGCGCGTTGGCACGCGGCTGACCCGCGCCAAGGAGAATCGCTCATGTCCCGCCTGGCCACCCGAGACTACGATCCCGCCTCGCCGTGGCCGTGCATGCGTGCCGATCGGCGCAACACGGGCGCCTCGCCGCTGCTGCGCTCGGGCGACGACCCGCAACCGCCTCCGCCCGGTCTCGGGCTGCGCCGGTGGACGACCGGCAACGGCGTCTTCAGCACACCGGTCTTCGGCAGCGACGAGACGATCTACGTCGGCTCGGGCGACAAGAGCTTCTACGCGTTCGATCCGCTCACCGGACAGGAACGCTGGCGCTTCGCGACCGACGAGTGCATCGACTGCGCGGGCGCCATCGGTGACGATGGGACGATCTTCTTCGCCTCCTGCGACGCCGGCCTCTACGGCCTCGGATCGAACGGCGAGGAGCGCTGGCGCCTCAACCTGTTCCGCGACCGCAGCCACTTCACGCCGAGCACCATTTACTGGTGGGAGGCCAACCTGGCCATCGGCCCGAACGGCCTGCTCTACGCCGGCAACGACGACTTCAACTGCTATGCGATCGAGCCCGGCGGCTCCGTGCGTTGGGCCTACCTCACCGGGCTGCACATCTGGGCCGCACCCGCCTTCGGCGACGACGGCGTCGTCTACTTCGTCTCGTTCGATCGCAACGTCTACGCCCTCGATGCCGAGACCGGGGCCGTCCGCTGGGAGTCGAACACCGGCAACTTCGTCGTCTCGTCGCCGGCGATCGGCGACGACGGGCGCATCTATTTCGGCAGCTTCGACGCCCACGTCTACGCGCTCGAGCCCCATGCCGGCCGGGTCCAATGGAAGCTGCCGACCGGCGGGCCCATCTACGCGAGCCCGGCGCTCGCGCCCGACGGCATCCTCTACATCGGCTCGTCCGACGGCTGCATGTATGCAATCGACCCCGGCGGGCCGAGCGTCCGCTGGACGTTCTACAGCGGCGATGCGATCCGCGGCTCGGCAGCGGTCGGGCCCGACCCCGAAGGTAAGGCGGCGTATCTGGTCTACTTCGCGAGTGGCAACGGCGTGGTCTACGCCGTCGATCCCGAAGGCCGGCGGCGCTGGTCGCTCGACACCCACCAGGAAGCGCATCCGCTCGACAGCCCGAACATCAACGGGTCGATCGCGCTCGGCCGCTGGGGACTCGCCGCCGGTTCCGCGAGCGGCCACGTGTTCTACATTCCCTTCGACCACTACCGCTCGGCGGCCGCCGGCGACGGCGTCGACGTGCGCCCCGGGGATGGTTTCCCGGCGGACGGCACCTACCTCCACTACGTGAATCCAGGCGGACGGATGGTCGACCAGGCACTCGGCGAATCCATGCCACAGGTGGTGCTGGATCCGAATCAACCGATCAGCCTGCGCCTGCTGGCCCGCCGGGCGGGTCGTACCCTCCCCGTGCGCATCGAGCCCGCCGCCGTCGTGGGGACGATGGACCCGGAGCGCGCGTGCGAGGTCACGCTGCAGCCCGACCGCGCCCAGCTCAACGTCGTCGCCGCGGCCGGAGCCGTCGCCGGCGACGGCGTGTTGCGGGTCAGGGCGCGCTACACCACCGACGGCGATGCGGGCGAGGTCGGCGGAACGCTGCCGTTCCGTTGGTTGCCGGCGACCGAGGCGGTCGCGATCGACCGCCTGCCCGACCATCCGTTCCGCGTCACCCACATGCAGATCTTCGACCCGCCGATCGTCACCTCGTTCGATCAGATCGGCATCGCCAGCCTGACCATTCAGGTGCGCATCGTGCACTGGGACGAGCCGAGCGGTCGGGTCGTGGCCTGGGGGCTGAAGAAGTTCGGTATCGACGGCAGCTCGGTGCAGATCGCGCTGCCGCGGCATCTCTTCTACGCGTTCGCGGGTACCTACCGCGATGGCCGTCTGCAGATGACCGCGCAGCACTGCAGCTTCGAGCTGACGGCGTTTCCGGTGCCGCTGGACCGTTTGCGCATCTCCGGCACCTGGGTGGGGGCGGAGGGGCCGCGCGAGGGCGCAGCACTGATGGCCGAGCTCGACGTTCCCGCCCGCTTCCGCCTCTTCGGCGGCGCATCCGGCGCCCCGGCGGGCGGCTCCTGGGGCGTGTCTTGGAGCCAGCTCGGAACCTTCCTGCGCCGCTGGACGCCGGATTGGTCCTCGGCGCTGCGGGCGCTACCGCTGGTGCTCCGCGGTGTGCGCCGCATGCTGCCGCTCGGTGCGGCTCTGCTGCGTCGCGAGACCTACGGGCCGTGGGGGTTGATCGGCGAAGACGGCTGGTTTCGGGGCGTCGGCACCTTTCGCGCGAGCGCCGACGCGCCGCTCGATACGGCGGCGGTCGACGTCGAAGAGTTCGCCCACGACGCCAGCCGGCGCGTGCTGCGGGCGCGATTGCGCGCGCATGGTGCGGCGGCGGCCGACCTCGGGCGACGCATCCCGGGTATCGTCGTCATCGACCACGCGGCCGCAGCTCCGGTGGAGCTCGCCTACGCCACGGCGACGCGCATCCATCGTGAAGGCGACGTGGTCGACGTCGAGCTCGCCTTGCCGCGAGCCGGGATTCCTCGCGGGGCATGCAAGGCCGTGCTCCTGCTCGACGTGACGCCGCTCGAGATTCTCGAGCTTTGAGCCCGGTGCGGCTCAGCGGCGACCGGCGTCGGCGGTCTCGACCGTGGGCGACGGGCCGAGCACGGCGGCGACGAGCACGAACGCGAGCGCGCCGACGAGGATGCCTTGCAGCGCGCCGACGGTGACGTCGAGCGGCGAATGCACGCGCAGGACGACGCGCGACCAGCAGACGAGCACGGCCCACGGGGCGAGGGCGAAGAACGGCCAGCGACGCCAGCCGCCCGCCAGCGCGAGCCCCACCGATAGGAAGAACGTCAGCGCCAGCATCGACGCGAAGGAATGGCCCGACGGGAACGAGTACCCCGTCATGTGGCTCCAGTGATCGCGAATCCAGGAGCCGAGGCGCGGGCCGGCGTAGTCGGCGGCCGCGAGGCGCTGCGCGAGAAAGGCGCTACGCGCGCGCTTGTCGCCGAGACCGTAGAACTCGACAGCGTCCAGCTGCAGGGTGCCGTGCGATTCGAGCTCGAGGATGCTCGGCCGGGCGACGGCGAACCATGGCTTGATGCCGTGCTCGTTGAGCCAGGCGCCGCCGCCGAGGATGAGCCCCGCGGCGATGCCGAAGACGACCGCCTCTCGGACGCGCCGTACGAGGGTCAGACCGGGCCGCGTGACCAACACCGCGATGAGCAGCACCGCGACCAGGGTCACGCCGAGCGTATCGCCCGACTCGGCGACGACGTAGGCGGCGTCGGCGAGCATCCCGTCGAGTGGCACCCGGGGCGCCGCGAACGACAGCGCCACGAGGCCGAGCGCAGGGACGACGACGGCGGCGACGCGACGCAGGACGACGATCGTGGCCATGGCTGCCATGGGTACAACAACCGCGCGCCGGATTCACGCCGCCGCCCGGTTCCGGCGAGCGCGAATCGTCCCCACGACCGCGTAGCGGCCCGGAGGTTGCTCTCGCGCAAGGGGCCTGTACGCCGAGCTCCGCTCGCCGGTGCGGAAATCGAGCTTCCTTGCTGCCCGCGCCCGGCGGCCGAGTTGCGAACCCGACCCGATTCCGATAGCGAGGGCAGTCTCGCGATTTCGCGTGGATTTCCGCCATGGCCGAGCTGGACAAGACCTACGATCCGAGCGTCGTCGAAGACCGCTGGTACGCGTTCTGGGAAGAAATGGGCTTCTTCGCCGCGGACGAGAACCGCGACGGGCCCGCCTTCTGTGTCGTGATTCCGCCGCCCAACGTCACCGGCCACCTGACGATGGGCCACGTGCTCAACAACTCGCTGCAGGACGTTCTCGTGCGCTTCAAGCGCATGGACGGCTTCGTCACCTTGTGGATGCCGGGCACCGACCATGCGGGCATCGCCACGCAGAACGTCGTCGAGAAGCAGCTCGCCAAGGAGGGTACGAATCGGCACGACCTCGGCCGCGACGCCTTCCTCGAGCGCGTCTGGGCCTGGAAGGAGCAGTACGGCAGCCGGATCCTTCTGCAGTTGCGCAAGCTCGGCAGCTCCTGCGACTGGCGCCGCGAGCGCTTCACGATGGATCCCGGCCTGTCGGCGGCGGTTCGCGAGGTCTTCGTCCGCCTGTACGAGAAGGACCTGATCTACCGCGGCCACCGCATCATCCACTGGTGCGTGCGCTGCCACACGGCGCTTTCCGACGAGGAAGCCATCGTCACCGAGGGCGGCGAAGAAGGCCACCTCTGGCACATCCGCTATCCGGCCGAAGACGGCGGCGAGGGCGTCGTTGTCGCCACGACGCGCCCGGAGACCATGCTCGGCGACACGGGCATCGCCGTGCACCCGGAGGACGACCGCTACCGTCACCTCCTCGGCAAGAACATGATCCTGCCGCTGCTCGAGCGGCCGATCCCGGGCGTCGCCGACGAGCACGTCAACCCCGCCTTCGGAACC
>CALJUJ010000297.1 GCA_937975525.1 uncultured bacterium | reverse complement strand
CTCGGCTTGCCCGCTGCATGCGGCGCGCGTTTCCTGCGACGTCAGGGATCGGCTGCGACGTCGACGACCGTTCCGCTACGGGCGGACGTCTCGGCCGCGTCGGCGAGGCGGTGGTTGAGCCGCGCCTGCGCGTGGGTCACCGGGCAGGCCTCGTCGCCGCGGACACACGCGAGGAACGTCTCCAGCTCCGTCGCGTAGGCATCGCGGTAGCGGGTCGGGAACGAGTGATCGATGGGAGCGGCGAACCTGCCCTCCGCCTGCGAGCGGACGACCGTCGTCGTCGCGCGGTTGTCTGCCTCGATCATGCCCAGAGATCCGAACACCTCGATGCGCTGGTCGTAGCCGAAAGCGCACGCGCGATTCACGTCGATGGTCGCGAGTGCACCGCCGGGGAACTCGAGCGAGACGGTCGCGTTGTCGACGTCGCCCAGAGCGGCGATTTCGGGGCGGAAGCTGCTCGCGAAGGACGCTACGCGACGAGGTGCTTCGCCGACGATCTGGCAGACCATGTCGAGGTCGTGGACGACGCAGTCGTGGAAGATTCCGCCGGAGGTTCTCAGGTACTCGAGGCTCGGAACCGGGCTGTCGCGCGACACGGACCGCACGAAGTGAACCGTTCCGGCGTCGCCAGCGCGGGCTCGCTGGACGAGCTCGCGGAACGACGGATCGAAGCGGCGCTGGAACCCGACGAACAGCGGGGTCGCGGCGGACGCCGCGGCGTAGCACGCGTCGATTTCGTCCAGCGTCGTGCCCAGGGGCTTCTCCGCGAGGACCGCCTTGCCTGCTCGTAGTGCCGCCAAAATGTAAGCGAAGTGGGTCTGCGTCGGCGTCGCGACGATCACGGCATCGACGGCGCTGTCGTTGAGCACTTCTTCGAAGTGCCCTGCGGCCCGGCAGCCGTAGCGCTTCGCGGCAGCGTCGCGGATGGCGACCTCCGTATCGAACACCCAGCGCAACTCGGCGTTCTCCGAGCCGGTGAGGCTCCGCAGGTGAAAGCTTCCGGCTCGGCCGAGTCCGACCAGGGCGATGCGAATCCGACTCATTCCTTCGTGTGCCCGTTCGTCGCGTATCCACGCCGTGCTCCGGCGCGGAGATCCTCAGCCGACAAGCGAGCAAGTCGGCGAAAACCGCTCGATCCGCCGTACCCCGAAGTGACCGTCTGCGCCCCCGCGTTTCGAATCATTCAGGAAGGTTCGTTCGAACGGTCGCTACGCCCCCCAACCAAAGGTCTCACTCGACGGAGGCTGGCTCCGGCGACAGGTCGCCGTCCTCGACGCGCCGACGCCAGCGGGAAAGCCGGTTGCGCAACTGCTCCGGAGCAATATCGAGGTTTTCGCAGATGTTGCGGAACGAGAAGAACCACGTGGTTTCGTTCGAATCGATCCAGGCTGCCGCTTCTTGAAAGGACGCCATGTCGTCGGCGGATCGGGAGAAAGCGTATTTCTGGTAGCTGACGAGGGCGCTCTTGAGGACGGCCACCATGAGTCTCTTCTCATTCGAAAGAGAGCTGCCGCCGTGCCATATCGAGTTCCACGTGTCGCTTGCGACGACGTCGGGCTCGAATAGCTTGTCCCTTTGCATCAGCGCGCTACTTTCGACCCTTGCCGCCGGCGGGAACGGAGCTCTGCTGATCCTGCTTCGACTTCGCTTTGGCAGCTCGATCCTGCTTGGCGATGCTCTTCTGGTTTTGGTCGCGTTGTTTGGATTTCGGTGATTTGTCGCCCATGACCTGCCTCCCGTGTTGGTGGGCTGCTCGGGCGCAGCCGCTGCTGCCTGGCTCAAGCCGGCGAGCAACGCGGAGCGGGCCAGCTGCGTGCTGACCCGCTCCGGAGAATGCGCCGCTGGGAGCTCAGTAGGAGCGATCCCAACCGCGGTTGCGACCGCCGCCGCCCCCGCCACGCTCCCGATCCTTCGCTTCGTTGACGTTCAGCGCCCGGCCCTGGAGCCCGTGTCCGTTGAACTGGGAGATCGCCTTTTGCGCGTCGGCGTTCGAGCCCATTTCGACGAATCCGAAGCCACGCGAGCGGCCGCTGTCTCGATCGGTGATGATCGCGGCGGAAGCGCATTCACCGACTTGCCCGAATAGCTCGCGCAAATCGCTCTCGCTGACGTCGAACGACAGATTGCCGACGAATAGTTTCTTGCCCATGAGATTCTCCTGTCTGGAGGCCACCGCAGTGGCCGTGATGATCGCGAGCCCCGAACGCCACCAATCTTTCGGCGCACCGGACCCGAGTGCGCCCACGGGCATCCTGGTCCCATGGCGGTGATCTTCTCTGCCTGAATTGTAAGGTGCGGGAGATTCTCGATGGGGGAGAAGCGAGGAAAGCCCTCGCGCCGGACAATCAGCACGCGATGACGATAGCTGTCGGACAGGCCGCGCGCAACTGTCGCATCTCACCGTGTGTAGGGAGCAGTGAAGATGTCCGGTGGCATGAGCACTTAGAGATGTCCGCCTGCGGGGAGAGAGTGCGTGGCCATGAGGGACATGGCGGGAGGATCTCCCGGGAGGCGAAGGCAGTGACGAGGGAAGAGGTGATCGTGAGGGTGTGCGGTGACGGCGAAGGCGCGTCGATGCGGCAACTGGAGGCGGGGGTGGCCGCTTCTCGCGTTGCCAGGAGGCCCAGCGGGCCAGTGGGGTGGCATCTCGGCAGGACGCCGGTGCGACGAAGCCGTCCTTCGCTGGCTGGGTGCTCACCGCTGTTGCCGATCGGTTCCGGCCGCCGAATCGCCGCTGCCCAGGGCCAAGGCCTCGCACGGGCCAAACTGCCGCCGGTGACAGCGGTGGGTGAGATGCCAGACCTGGCCGGGAATGTGGATCCGGTGCGCGCGTGCCATCGCAACCTCCTTCGGGGCCGGTTCGACGGACAAGAATGAGGCCCTAAGCCGATCCAGCCCCCTGTGGTCCCCCCTTACGAAGGGGGGACCACAGGGGGGCAGCGGATCTTGACTGGGCGTTCTATCGGGGTCAGGACACCCAATCCCTAGCGGAGTTGTCAGGCGTGATCGTTGGGTCGAGCCTCTCGCGAGATGGGACTCGACGACGACATCGCCCAGGTTGCCGAGCGACACGGCGCGGTGTTGC
>CALJUJ010000296.1 GCA_937975525.1 uncultured bacterium | reverse complement strand
GCGTCCTTTGCGTCTAGCCGCGATGCGACGCATCGCCGGGGCAGTGGCCGGGCGAGTCGCCGCCGGGTCGGCGCGGGTCGGCGAGCTCGGCCCGGTGCTCGGCCCGTATCACCCCGTCCTCTTGGACAACGTCGAGCGACTGCGCGCGATCTCGGGCCTGGACGAGGTCTCGTTCCACATGTCGGGCACCGAAGCCGTGATGCAGGCCGTGCGCCAGGCGCGCTACCACACGCGCCGCACGCACCTGGTGCGTTTCTGCGGCTCGTACCACGGATGGTGGGACGGCGTGCAGCCGGGAGTCGGCAACCAGCGCAAGGTCGACGACGTCTACACGCTCGCCGACCTGAGCGAACGCAGCTTGCAGGTCCTGGACAGCCGCAACGACATCGCTTGCGTGGTCGTCAATGCGGCACAAGCGTTCCACCCGAACTCCGACACCGGAGGCGACTCGACGTTGATCGCCAGCGACCGCAGCACGAGCTACGACCGCGCTCGCTACGCCGAATGGCTGCAGCGGGTGCGCGAGGTCTGCACGCGGCGCGGCATCGTCCTGATCCTCGACGAGGTCTTCACCGGATTCCGCCTCGCGCGTGGCGGTGCCCAGGAGTACTTCGGCGTACGCGCCGATCTGGTCACCTACGGGAAGACGCTCGGCGGCGGCTTGCCGATCGGCGTGCTCTGCGGGCGCGCCGACTTGATGAAGCGCTATCGCGAAGATGCGCCCGCCGACATCTCGTTCGCCCGCGGCACCTTCAACTCGCACCCGTACGTCATGGGCGCGATGAACGAGTTCCTGCGCCGCCTCGACTCCGACGCGATACGCAGCCTCTACGAGCGGCTCGACGAGAGCTGGGACCGGCGGGTCGCCAATCTCAACGACCGCCTCGCGGCAGCCGATCTCCCGGTGCGCATCGCCAACATGCAGACCGTTCTCGCCGTGCTCTACACGACGCCGAGCCGCTACAACTGGATGTTCCAGTTCTACCTAAAGGCCCACGGCCTCGAGCTCGGTTGGATCGGGACGGCGCGGATGATCATGAGCCTCGACTACGACGACGAAGCGTTTGTCGCCGTCGCCGACCGCTTCATCGCCGCCGCCACGGAGATGCAGCACGACGGCTGGTGGTGGAGCGCCCCCGAGCTGACCAACCGCACGATCAAGAGCATGATGCTGCGGGACGTGATTCGCGCCCGCTTCCCACGTTTCGAGCGATGGGTTCCGGCGACCACCGGAGCCCTGGCTCGACGCAACGTCCAGGAGGCAACACACCATGGTGGCCAGAACTGACGGACAGCAGGCGGGCCCCTTTCGGCGTTCGCTCCAGGAACGGTTCCAGGCGTTTCTGCAGGCGGAGGCCATGCGCTTCCCCGAGCACGACACGCTGCGCATGGATCTGCACTGCCACGACCGCAACAGCGACGTCACCGACGAGCTCTGGGGCCGCATTCTGCGGCTACCCGAGTCGTGGCTCGAGCCCGAGCGCCTGATCGAGGTACTGCGCCGCCACGGATCGACCGCCTTGACGGTGACGAACCACAACAACGCGCGCTCGTGCTGGGAGCTCCAGGAAGCCGGCTACGACGTGCTGCCGGCAGCGGAGTTCACTTGCTACCTCGACGAGCACGACCTGTTCCTGCACGTGCTCGCCTATGGTTTCGACCGCGACCAGGAGCACTTTCTCAACGAGAAGCGCCACGAGATCTTCGACTTCCTGCGGTACGCCCACGCGAACGACATCCCGGTGGTGCTGCCCCACCCCCTCTACTTCTACACGCGCAACGACCGCATCGACCTCGCCTTGTTCGAGAAGCTCGCGGTCGTGTTCCAGCGCTTCGAGGTACTCAACGGCCAGCGTGACCTCTGGCAGAGCCTCCTGACGATGCATTGGCTGCAGGGGCTGACTCCGGAGAAGGTCGCGGAGTACGCCGATCGCCACCACATCGAGCCCGCCGAGTTCGGCGTCGACGTCACCATGCCGAAGGTACTGACGGGCGGCTCCGACGATCACAACGGCATCTTCGCCGGCACCTGCGGTTCGCGCCTGCACGTACCCAACCTGAGGCAGCGCCTGCAGACGACGAGCGCGTCGGCGCTGGCCCTCGAGGCATTGCGCGCCGGGCGCATCTCGCCGTTCGGGCACGTCGGCGAGAGCGAAAAGCTGACGATCGCGCTCCTCGACTACTTCTCGCAGGTCGTCACCCACGTCGAAGATCCCGGCTTGCTGCGCATGCTGCTGCACCGCGGCGAGACCTACGACAAGGTCGCGTGCATCGCGATCAGCAACCTCCTGCTCGAGGTCCGCAAGCACAAGACGTCGCGCAAGTTCTTCGAGCTGGTCCACGATGCGCTGCATGGCAAGCGGCCGAGCCGCTTGCTCCGGTGGCGCATCGCCAAGGACTACCGCTTCGCGCTCGACCACCTCGACCGCATCGCCGCCACCGCGAAGGGCCCTACGGAGACCCACGTAGCCACGGTGGCCGACGTCGGCTCGAAGCTCGTCCACGAGCTCCGCCCCCCGCTCGCACGCCCCATCGCGACGGCCAGACTCGGGAGCCCACTGACACACAGCGACACTCTGTCGAGCGAGGAGATCATCCGCAAATTCGAGATCCCGAGCCAGCTGACGTCGCTGTTCTTCGGCGAAGAGGATCTCCGCACCGACATGAGCTCGGTGAACCTGCGTGACTTCCTCGATCGGCTGTCCTTCCCCGCGTTCATGGGCCTCTTCCTCACCGGCGCGACGCTCGCGAGCACCCGGGCTCTGTACGCGAATCGTCCCTTCCTCGACGAGTTCGCCGAGCACATCGGGGCCGGTCAGCACGCCCAGCGCGCGTTGTATCTCACCGACACCTTGCGCGACCGCAACGGCGTATCGAGCTCCCTTTCGGGCAAGCTCGCCGAGGCCCAGCGCCGTGATCTGCCCGTCGACTTCCTCATCTGCCACCCCGATGCGGCGCCCGAGGAGCATCTCCACGTGGTGCGGCCGCTGACATCGTTCACGGCGGGGAACTTCGACGAGCAGGAGCTGCGCGTCCCCGACCTGCTCGAGATGGCCCGTATCTTCTACCGCGGTGGTTACGACCGGATCGTGTGCTCGACCGAGGGCCCGATGGCGGCCGCGGCGCTCTTCCTCAAGTTCATGTTCAACGTCCCCGCCCACTTCTTCATGCACACCGACTGGCTCGAGTACGCGGCGCGGGTCACCGACCTGAACGCGCACGAGCGCGACCGAATTCGACGCACGCTGCGGGCGCTCTATCGTCAGTTCGACGGCATCTTCGTTCTCAACAGCGAGCACCGCGAGTGGCTCACCAGCCACGACATGCAGTTTGCGCCGGAGCAGGTTTTCCTCACGGCGCACCACGCGCAACCGCGCCACCCGACGGCCCAGCCGATCGACAAGGCTGCGCTGCTGCCGGATGCGAACGACGACACGCCGGTGCTGTTCATCGCCTGCCGCTTGAGCCGCGAGAAGGGAATCTTCGAGCTACCCGAGGTTCTAGCTCGTGCCCGCCAGACGATTCCCGATCTACGACTCGTCGTCGCCGGCACCGGCCCGGCCGAAGCCGAGCTGCGCGAGGCGCTACCGGACGCGCACTTTCTGGGCTGGGTCGACCGCGAGCGCTTGGCGCGGTGCTACCTCGGCCTCGACTTGTTCGTGTTTCCGTCGCGCTTCGACACGTTCGGCAACGTGCTGATCGAAGCGATCACCCACGGCATGCCGGCCGTCGCCTACGACTGCAAAGGGCCCCGGGACATCCTCGAAGACGGTGTCAGCGGATACCTGGTCGACAGCCCGGCGGCGCTGGCCGACCGCATCGTCGAGCACTTCCAGAACGCCGAGCGTCACGACGCGATGCGACGCGCGGCGATGGTTCGCGCCGACGCCTTCCAGGCGGAGCCGATCATGAACCGGTTTCTCCAGGACCTCGGCTTCACCGCCGACGGCGTGGAGACGTCGGCTTCGTGGCAGGCCGACGTCGCCGAAGGTGCCGCCCCCGCGAATTGGGAGAGATCGGTTGCCTGAGTCCGCTTCGCTTCGCTGGGTCCGCTCGATGAACGGCCACGAGCGCCTCAACTTCTTGCTGACCAACCGCATTCCGCGGCAGGCGCTGCCGCGGCTCGTGGGTTGGTACAGCAGGATCGAGCGCCCAGCGCGCACGCGCCTGGCGCTCGCCGTATGGCGGGAGTTTGGCGACGGGCG
>CALJUJ010000295.1 GCA_937975525.1 uncultured bacterium | reverse complement strand
GGGAACGCGTGGCGCGAGCGCTGCGAGATGCGTGCGATGATGCGATGCCACTGGTCCAAGTCGTGCACGGCGATGAACGAATCGAAGATGCGCTTGTCCATCTTGAAGGAGAACAGCGTACGCGCGACGACTTCTTCGACCAGGCGGTCACATGCGGGGAACTCGTGATCCCTCAGTTCGCGGATCACCGCCCGCGGCGGATTGGGCTGCAGAACATCGAAACGTGCTTCCCAGTAGACGTGCCGCATGCCACGGCCTCGATAGCTGACGACCATCTGCGTCGGGACGAAATGGTTGTGCGAGTACACGTCCCCGGCGAGATGGGTGAGGTAGCCCCAGGCGAATGCCCGTTGCGCATCGCTGCGGGCCCGATCGAGCAGAGCCCAACCGACCTCCCAGGAGTGGCAGTGAGCTTGCTGTGCCCGGGTGTATTTCTTGGCCTGCGTGATGTCGGCACCGACGCATCCGTAGAGATACTCCAGGCGATGACGGCGCAGCACGCGTTGAAGCGCGGCCGAGGCGATGGTAAGGCTCGCAAGAGCGCCGACACCGTGGGTGAGATGGGTGATCGGGCCCCACGCCCACGCTTCGGCCGGGGCTCCGAAGAGCAGCAGAATTCCAATCCACCACGAGCGCCACATGCCTGACGATGCTAGCCGCGCCGACCTGGCGGCTCAAGACGAGCGCGCGACGCTGGTCGAGCAACTGCACGCCTACGTCGAGCACGCGTTGACGACGGGAATCGACGGCTTCCGTCGCGACGGGAGCGCCGCGACGGCGGACCATGCGGACGCGCCGATCCCCCGACGCGTCGCCGCCCCGGCCGCAACGCACCGTGTCGAACCCGCCGCCGACGCCCCTTCGGCGCCGCCCCCCGGTGCGGAGTCGCTGGCGAGTGCCGGGGACCTGGCGGCCGTTCAGGCGGTGTTGGGCGACTGCCAGCGCTGCAAGCTCTGCAGCGGTCGAACGAACATCGTCTTCGGCGTCGGCAATCCGGCGGCGGACCTGCTGTTCGTCGGCGAGGGCCCGGGGCGCGACGAGGACCTCAAGGCCGAGCCATTCGTCGGTCGCGCGGGGCAGCTGTTGACGGACATCATCACCAAGGGAATGAAGCTGCGGCGCGACGACGTCTACATCGCCAACGTCGTCAAGTGTCGGCCGCCGAACAATCGCGACCCCGAGCCGGACGAAATCGCCGCGTGCCGCCCGTTTCTGCAGCGTCAGATCGAGATCATTCGGCCCAAGGTCATCGTCGCCCTGGGGCGTTTCGCGGCGCAGACGATGCTCGACAGTCGAACGCCCGTGTCGCGCCTGCGGGGCCACTGGCACGACTACCACGGCATCCAGCTGATGCCGACGTTGCACCCGGCCTACCTTTTGCGCAATCCAGCAGATAAAAGGTTGGTGTGGGAAGACATCAAACAAGTCATGGAAGTACTCGGAATCAGCCGCTGATGCGCCGCCTCCGCGGCAGCCTGCGCGGTCGGATCAGGCGCACCATGCTCGTCGTTCACGCGAGCATGATCACCGCCGGCCTCGCCCTCGCGATCGCCCCGTCACTGGTCGCCCAGGCGCCGGCCGCGGCCGCGGAGGACGACACTCCCACGGTCCCGACGCCGCGCGATCCGGCCCTCGATCGCTCTGGTTCCGGCAAGGTCGTCCATCTGATCGTCATCGACGGCGTGATCAACCCCGCCACCGCCGATTTTCTGCGCGAGTCGATCGCCACCGCACAACGCGAAGGAGCCGCCGCCCTGGTGCTGCAGATGGACACGCCCGGTGGGCTACTCGACTCAACCAAGGAGATCGTCAAGGACCTCCTCGGCGCCCCGCTGCCGGTTCTCGTCTACGTGGCGCCGAGCGGCGGCGGAGCCATCTCCGCGGGGGTCTTCATCACGATGGCGGGTGCCGTCGCGGCGATGGCCCCGGGTACCAACATCGGCGCAGCCCATCCCGTCGGTCCGCAGGGCGAGGACATCGGCGGCGACATGCGGGACAAGGTCGAGAACTCGGCGGTATCGCTGAGCCGATCGATCGCGCAAGAACGCGGCCGCAACGTCGAATGGGCCGAGAAGGCCGTCCGCGAGAGCGTATCGATCACCGAGCAGGAGGCACTCGAGATCGGCGTCATCGACGTCGTCGCCAGCAGCGTCGACGATCTCTTGCGGCAGGCGTCCGGTCGCACGATCCGCCTGGGCCAGTCGGAGATCACGCTCGAGCTCGGCGGTTCCCAGGTGGTGCGCCAGGAGATGCGACTCAAGCACAAGATCCTCAACGTGCTCGCCCACCCGAACGTCGCCTATTTGTTGATGATGGCGGGCTTTCTCGGGTTGTACGTCGAGTTCACGAATCCCGGCCTGCTGTTTCCCGGCATCGCCGGCGGCATCTGCCTCCTGCTCGCGCTGACCTCGTTCCAGGTGCTGCCGATCAACTACGGGGGCATCGCCCTCATCCTGCTCGGGATCGCCCTCCTCGTCACCGAGCTCTTCCTGCCGAGCTTCGGTATCCTCGGCATCGGCGGGCTGGTCGCCTTCGTGCTCGGCTCGCTTCTGCTGTTCGATACCCCCGAATCGTCGCTCGCGGTCGATCCGGCGATCGTCTTCGCCGCCGCAGCGACCTTCGGAACGTTCACCCTGATCGTCGGCTACCTCGTCGTGCGTGCCCATCGCAATCCAGTGTCTCTCGGCCGTGAAGGCCTGATCGGACAAAAAGCCGAGGTCCGCCAACGCATCCCAGGTGGAAACCAACGTGGCAAGGTGTTCGTTCATGGGGAATACTGGAACGCACGAGCGAACGAGCCCATCGACACCGGCGAGATGGTGCGGGTGACCGCGGTCGACGGCATGGACTTGACCGTGACGGCAGAGACCGTGAAGGAGAACTGAAATGCTTGGACCTCTCGGAACTGTAATCCTGGGCGCCCTGGTGCTGCTGCTGAGTGGCATCAAGATCCTGCGCGAGTTCGAACGCGGCGTGATCTTTCGCCTCGGGCGGCTGGTCGCGGCGCGCGGCCCCGGTCTCATCTACGTCATCCCAGGTCTCGAGAAAATGCAGCGGATCGACCTCCGCACCGTGACGATGGACGTACCGCCTCAGGACGTGATCACGCGCGACAACGTCTCCGTCAAGGTGAGCGCCGTCGTGTACTTTCGCGTCATCGACCCGAGCAAGGCGGTCGTCGAGGTCGAGAACTACCTCTTTGCGACGTCTCAGCTCGCGCAGACCACGATGCGCAGCGTCTGTGGCCAGGCCGAGCTCGACGAGCTGTTGGCCGAGCGCGACAAGATCAACACCAACATCCAGGACATCCTCGACACCCAAACCGACCCCTGGGGAATCAAGGTCGTGACCGTCGAGGTGAAACACATCGACCTGCCCCAGGAGATGCAGCGCGCAATGGCGCGGCAAGCGGAAGCCGAGCGTGAGCGGCGCGCCAAGGTGATCAACGCCGAGGGCGAGTTCCAGGCGGCACAGAAGCTCTCGGACGCGTCGGCGGTCATCGGCCAGCACCCGATGGCGCTGCAGCTCCGGTTCCTGCAGACCCTCACGGAAGTCGCCTCGGAGAACAACTCGACACTCGTCTTCCCGCTGCCGATCGACCTGATCCAGCCCTTCATGGAAGGAATGGCGGGAAAGCCCGGCGCCGAGGAAGCGAAGGGTCCGCCGACCTCCCGCCCCCCCGAATCGACGGGATCGTGAAGGCCGGAGCGTCTTGCGACCGCCGGAGCCCGGCCCGCTGCGACGGCGACCCTGATCGCCCAGTGGCGCCGGGACTTCGCACCGCCCGGCCGTCCCCGCCGTGAGCCCGGCCGTAGGTCAGGTTGATCGTGACTGCGACGAGCGCGGACCGGCGCCACGTCGACGCCGCGGCCCGAGCGGCGCTTACTTGCGAACAGGACCTGTCGGCTTCGCTCCGCCCACCGAGCGGAGATCAAGCTGTCCACGGCCTGAGCTTGCCGAAGCTTGACAGTCCGAAACTCGTGTGGTTTTGCCTGCCGGATTTCTCGAGCCGCATTCTGTGAGGTTTCCCCCGGGGGCCTCATCTCGCTAGCTGCCCTCGGATGACGCGCGCCGCGACCTGCCCCGACCTCACGCCCGACTCGACTCGTATCGACGACTACGATTTCGAGCTGCCGGCGCACTGCATCGCGCAGCAGCCCGCGGCGCAGCGCGACGGTGGCCGCCTGCTTGTGCTCGACCGTGCGGCGAAGGCGCGTCACCACGCACAAGTTCTCGATTTTCCGAAGTATCTAGCGCCCGGGGATCTCGTCGTGCTCAACGACACCCGGGTCATCCCCGCACGGATCAAGGCCACTCTCGGCAGTGGAGGTGAGGCCGAGCTCCTGGTCGCTCATCCGCTGGCCGACGAAGCCGAAGGGCAACAGACCCTCTGGCGCTGCCTGGGCAAGCCCGGCCGGCGGCTGCGTGCCGGCTCCACGATCGCCGTGTTCGGCGACCGCCGTGCCGAGATCGTCGCCAATCACGGTGACGGCCAGATCGACGTGCGCTTCGGCGTCGACGACCTTGCGACGGAGCTCGACCGATTCGGCGAAGTGCCGTTACCTCCGTACATCGCTCGGCAGGCAGGGCCTACGCCCGCGGACCGTGAGCGCTATCAGACCATCTACGCGGAACGACCGGGAGCGGTCGCCGCGCCGACGGCGGGACTCCATTTCAGCCAGAAACTGCTCGATGCGCTGCGCGATCGCGACGTCGGCATCGCGACACTCACCCTCCACGTCGGCCCCGGAACGTTTCTGCCCGTCCGCAGCGCCGATGCCCGCGACCACCGACTCCTTCCCGAGCGCTACTCGCTGCCACGAGAGACGGTCGAGTCGATCGAACGCACGCAGCGCAATGGCTCGCGGGTCGTCGCGGTGGGAACGACGACGACCCGCGCACTCGAGTCGGCTGCCGCTGCGGGGGGACTGCGTGGCGGCGATGGTTGGGCGGACGGGTTCATCCTGCCCGGGCATCGCTTCCGCGTCGTCGACGCCCTGGTCACGAACTTCCACCTTCCGCGATCGACCCTGCTCCTGCTGGTCAGCGCATTCGCCGGCCGCGCCTCCATTCTCGACGCCTACGCCGATGCGATCGATCGGGGCTATCGGTTCTACAGCTACGGCGACGCGATGTTCATCCGATGATCGGCGCAGATGCGCCTGGGGCGGGCACGCACGCCATCCATGCCCGCGACGGCCGAGCTCGCGCCGGACGGCTGCACACGGCGCACGGCGCCTTCGACACGCCGATGTTCATGCCGGTCGCTACCGCGGCGACCGTGAAGGGGCTCACCCCGCGCCAGTTGCGCGAGGACGTCGGCGCACAGATCCTCCTCGCCAACACCTACCACCTCGCCCTTCGCCCCGGAGCGGAGGCCGTGGAGCGGCTCGGGGGCCTGCATCGCTTCATGAGCTGGGACGGCCCGATCTTGACCGACAGCGGCGGCTTTCAGGTGTTCAGCCTGGCTTCGCTGCGCAAGGTCACCGACGACGGCGTCGAGTTTCGGTCGCATCTCGATGGCGCGAAGCTGATGTTCACCCCCGAGAGAGTCATCGGCATCC
>CALJUJ010000294.1 GCA_937975525.1 uncultured bacterium | reverse complement strand
CGCCGGGCGGCGACGATACGCTCGCGCCCGCGGACGATGGCCTGGTGGCCGAACGCGCTGATCGCGGCGGCGTAGCTGCCCCGCTCGCGCAAGCGTCGCCAGTAGGCGTCCACCCGCGGACGACTACCGTCGAAGTAGCAATCGCTCCACTCGGCCTCGGCGATACGCTCGAAGATGACCGTCCACGAGACGTCCGCGAGCGAGTAGAAGTCGCCGACGATCCACGGGCCACCGCCGCTGGCGAGCTCCGACTCGAGGTCGTCGAGGTGACGATGCATGCGATCGCGACTGGCCCGCACCACCGCCGCCGCCTTGCCGACGCCGGCGATGCGCTGCAGTCCGGCGGCCTTCATCGCCGCGAACATCAGCGGCCGCTGCTTCAGACGATGGAAGAGAACACCCTCGGCGATCCGCCAGTACGGGATGTCGACGACCATCGCTGCGAACAGGGGCACCGTGAGGCCAGGAACGCAATTGCCGGCGCTGCGATCGAGGTCGCCGGTGGGATCGTCGCCGATCAGCGACGCGGCGTCGACCCAGCGCTGCATCCGCGTCCGCGCGTCCGCATCTTCGGGCACGAGGCGCACGGAGCTGTCGGCGCACCGTGCGGCGTAGGCGATCTGCTCGTGCGACTCGTACACCGGGTGTCCGCGGTGCACGAGCACCGGAACCAGCCCGGCCGGGTTCACGCCGAGAAAGTCGCGGCCGATGTTCTCGTAGCGGCCGGTCTCGATGAGGTCGACGTGATGGCCGCGGTAGTCGACACCGAGCTCGGCGAGGCAGAGCCGCACCTTCTTCGAACACAGCGACAACGCGTTGTGGTACAGCTCCCACTCCTCGGTGTGCGGCAGCGAGATGTCTTCCCGCAAGCCGCCGGCCATCGGCCGGGTTCGGCGGTGGGCGCGCTCCCAGCCGTACCAGCCGGCGGCAGTGCCCACCAACGCGAGCGGTATCCACATGGACTCAACGCCCCTTCCAGCGCGGTGGCCGCCTGGCGACGAAAGCGCGCTGCGCTTCGCGGGCGTCCTCCGTCTTGCGCAGCTCGCGGCCGATCTCTTCCTGGCGCCGATACCCGTCGGCGAGCGACAGGTGCAGGATCTCGCGCACGCCGCGGCGCGTCTCGCGCACTGCCAGCGGCGCGTTCGCAGCGATCGTCGCCGCCGTCGCCAACGCCCGGTCGAGAAGCTCGTCGGGCTCGACGAGGTCGTTGACCAGACCGATGTCGAGGGCCCGGCGCGCGTCGATCGGCCGCGCCGTCAGCAGGATCTCCTGCGCGTGCACCCACCCCACCTGACGCGGAAGCAATACCGTGGCGTTGCCGGTCGGGTAGAGCCCGAGCGCGACCTCCTCGAGGGCGAAGGTCGCGTGCGGCACGGCGAAGCGGATCTCGGCGGCGAGCATCAGGTCGAAGCCGCCCGCGCGCGCGTGGCCGTTGACCGCGCACACCAGCGGCTTGCCGAGGTCGAATCCGGCGAGCAGCGCGGTGGCGACGCTGCGCAGACCGGCGAACTCGACGTCGTCGACGCGTTCGCCGCGGGCGAGCCGCTGGGCCGCGGGAATCGTCGTGGTCATGTCCATGCCCGCGCAGAACACGCGGTCGCCGGCCCCGGTCAGCACGGCGCAGCGAACGTCTTCGTCGGCGGCGATCGCGCGCCATGCCGCGGCCAGATCGTGCAGGGTTGCCGGATCGAGCGCGTTGGCACGCTCGGGCCGGTCGATGGTGACGACGGCCACGTGCGCGTGCTCCGAGGGCCTTTCGAGTCGTACGGCCACGGGGTTATCTCTGGGAACACACCGCCGAAAAAGCATTGCCAGTGCTACGAGTTCGCAACTTCGCGAGCACCTTCGACGGAGCCGACGAGGCGCTGGCACCGGGATTGCTCTGCTCGACTCCACCACGCATCAGGGAGGGACGAGCGATGACGCGATTGATCGTGTGCGATTCCTTCGGGGAGATCACGGCGGAGATCGAGGCCGACGGACCGATCATGGCCGGGGCCTTGCGCTCCGAGCGCGCCGAGTGCGTGCTGCGCTGCGCCGTATTGATGGCGATGTCGAGTCTGGCCGAAGGCGGGATGTGGCCGAGCGCGGCCCTCGAGAGCATGGCCGTGTTCATGGAGGACATGCGCGCCCGCCTCGAGCAGACGCACTTGATCTGAGCGTGCTCATGGGTGCGGCGGCGCACCGCCGTCGAGCAGGCGGTCGAGCTCGCCGCTGCGCTCGAGCGCGTAGAGGTCGTCGCAGCCGCCGATGGGGCGGTCGTCGATGAAGATCTGCGGAACCGTGGTGCCGCCCGAGAGCTCGGTCATCCTTTGCCGCAGTGCCGGATCGCCGCTGACGTCGATCTCCTCGTAGGCAACGTCCTTCTGTCCGAGCAGCACCTTCGCCTGCATGCAGTACGGGCACCACGGGGTCGTGTACATGCGCACGTTGGCCATGGTGTGGAGGGTAGTGACACGGCGGTATCCGAGCAACCGGCCACGCCCACTCGACGCCCGCGGTTGATCCGCCTGCACCGCTGGTCTAGGCGGGGCGCATGACTGCCGGCACCGCCTTCACCCATCTCGTCGAGGTCATGGCCCGCCTGCGCGCGCCCGGGGGATGCCCCTGGGACCGCGAGCAGACGCACAAGTCGATCAAGCCATACTTGATCGAAGAGGCCTACGAGGTCGCCGAGGCGATCGAGGACGACGACCACGCCGAGCTCTGCAAGGAGCTCGGCGATCTGCTGCTCCAAGTGGTCTTCCACGCACAGATGGCCAGCGAGGCGGGGCGCTTCACGGTGACCGACGTCGTCGAATCCATCCACGACAAGATGGTCCGCCGTCATCCGCATGTGTTCGCCGACACCGAGGTCGCTGATTCGAGCGAAGTGTTGCGCAATTGGGCGGCGATCAAGGCCGAGGAGCGCAAGGACGACGAAGACCGCTCGGCGATCGCCGGCGTGCCGCGCGGCCTGCCGGCGTTGTTGCGGGCGCACCGCACCGGCGACAAGGCGGCGCACGTCGGCTTCGACTGGCGCGACGCCGACGGCGTCCTCGCCAAGGTCGACGAGGAGCTCGCCGAGCTGCGCGCGGCGATCGGCAGCGGCGAGCCGGCCGCGGTCGAGGCCGAGCTCGGCGATGTGCTGATGGCGCTCGCCTCGCTCGGCCGCCATCTCGATGTCCATGCCGAAGAAGCGCTGCAGCGCGCCAACGACCGCTTCGCCCGCCGCTTCCGGCGCATGGAGGAGATCGCCGGGCAGGATGGGATCGACCTCGCCACTGCCACCGACGCGACGCTCGAAGCTCTGTGGCAGCGAGCCAAGGACGACGTCGACGAGGCGACGAGGCCCTGAGGTTGTCCGCGTGAGCGCATGGCGCTCACACAGCGTCCTTCCGACACCTCCCGAGCGCGACATCCCGACATCCTGCGTAATCTTTCTTACGCTGGCACAGGACCTGCACCCTGGCGAACCATCCTGCACGGAGGTTTGCCATGGACTCACCCGTTCCCCGCCTCGAACGAAATGGGCCGCGCGTCGCCGCCCTGCTCGCCGCACTCGCCCTGTCTTCGTGGACGAGCGGTTTGACCAGCGCCGAGCCCCCGGCTCCGCCGCTGGCGAACTTGTTCCAGCCGAACGAGAGCGCACGGCTCGAACCGAGCCGTGCACACGAGCTGCTGCACCAACGCCTGTGGGACTTGCGCCAGGAGCACGCCGATGCGCTGCGCCACCCGCATGTGCGTCCGGCGAACGGCACGTCGATTCCACAACCGCCGACGGTTCCCGACGAGCCGTCACGGCCCTGAGCGCCGAGCAGCCTCATGGCCCGTCTCCCGAGGAATCGTCCGGAAGCGAGGCTCGTCGCCTTCGCGCTCGCCTGGCTCGCCTGCTCCGCAACTCTCGCCGACGACGACCTTCCCGCCACCGACCGCGCCGGCAGCCCGGCAGCTGCCTTCACCGGACTCGCACGAGCGCCGGAGGCCACCCTGTTCGCCGGCGCCGTGACCACGTCGATACCGATCGACCTGCCCCCGGGACGCAAGAGCGTGACCCCGCATCTCGCCCTCGTCTACAACAGCCGCGGCGGGGCGGGGCCCTACGGCCACGGCTGGCATCTGCCACTCGGGCGCATTCGTCGTGACACCCGCCACGGCGTCGTCGCCTGCGACGACCACGATCGCCAGCGCGAGTTCCTCGTCGAGCTTCCCGACGCGACGGTCGCTTGTCGCCTCGACCCCGAGGGCGGTGGTCGCCGCCGCTGTCGCGCCAAGCTCGAGCAAGCGTACCTGCGCATCTACTTCGATGCCGACACCAACCACTGGGACGTCTGGGATCCGAGCGGTGGACGATACGCGTTCGGCACCGACGAAAGCGGCCGCGCGGGAGCCGATCGTCGCCAGCTTCGCAGCGACGGTCCCGGCTGCCCGGGTACCCACACCTGGGCGCTCCAGCACTTTCGCGATGCCAACGGCAATCACGTCGACATCGACTACGAACACGATGAAGGAACGCTGTACCCGACGCGAATCGCCTACGGAGGTCATCTCGACAGCAGCCTCGCGCACGTGTTCGCGGTCGACTTCCTCTGGCAGGAACGCCGCAAGGACGATCGCCCCGTCGACGCTCGCATGGGCTCGCCAGCGCGCCTGCGGCGCCTGCTCGATCGGATCGACGTACGCATCGTCGGCGAGGCGGCGCCCGTCCGCACCTACGACCTGACCTACGACGTCGACCTCGACGGCGCCGCGCGCCCGGCGCGGCGAGGCTTTCTGCGGGCCGTCACCCTCTACGGGCGCAGCGGGCTCGCGCTCGCGCGCCACGATGGTCTTCCCGCGGCGACGACCTTCCTCTACCGCGACGACGCCGATGCATCGCACGGCTTCGTCGGCCAGCCAGTTGCACCGCCGGCGAGCGAGCTACCCCCTGCCCTGCACCAGACGGACAGCAGCGACGAGCACGCCGAGACCGTCGTCGCCCTTCGCGACATGAACGGTGATGGCTTCGTCGATCTCGTCGACGCGCGCGGCTGCAATCGCCAGCACCACCCCTTCTGGAACGTCTTCCTCGGCGCGGCTTCTGGCTTCGCAACCGCGCCGGTCGCATGGCTCACGGCGCCCGGAGCCACCTATCGCTGCAAGATCTCGCATGCCCGGATCTCGGGGGCCGACAGCGAGACACGCCATGAAACGATCGACCTGGACGGAGACGGGATTCCGGATTGGATCGACGCCTCCACGGTGCCGTGGACGGTCTACCGCGGACGCGCCGACGCCGAGGGCGGTGGCTTCTCTCCCCCGGTGCCGTGGCCGGCTCGAGCGTTCGGAATCGACCCGCTCGGTCGACCCGTGCTCGTCGCCGCGTTGCGCGCGACGGCTCGGGGCCACGATTGGATCGATCTCGTCGATTGGAACGGCGACGGGCTCCTCGATCTCGCCAGCGCCGTCGAGGGCGTCGTGCGCCTCAACGACGGTAGCGGCTTCGATACCGTCGGCACGCCGGTCGTGTTCCCCGAGGGCCGGCTGCGCGCGACGCAGCAGCAACGGCTCACCGATGCGCTGGTCGACATGAACGGCGACTCCCTGCCCGATCACGTGCGCGACCTCGGTTCCGGACATTGGCAGATCCGCTGGAACGACGGCCGCAAGCTCGCCACGTCCGCCGAGACCTGGACCGTACCGCTCACCTGTGCCGCCGGGCTGCGCGATCGCACCGGTGGAACCGACACGTGGCGAGAGCTGATCGACGTCAACGGAGATCGACTTCCCGACCTCGTCGACACCTGCCGCTGGAGTCCGGCGGAGCCGTACTGGGACGTGTACCTGAACCGAGCGACGGGCTTCGCCACCGAACCATTGCGCTGGCAGACCGAGCATGCGCGGCTGCGATTCGAGACACGCGGCCGCGTCGCCCAGACGCTGCGCGACATCGTCGACGTCGACGGGGACGGCCACGCCGATCTGCTCGAAGTGGGCACCGGTCCCGGACGCGACTGGCGCCTCCACCGGAACCGTCTCGGCTACTGGGGCGTGGGCTGCGGTGGCCTGTGCCGGGAGGCGAACCCTGGCACGGCCGACGCCGACGCGCTGGTCGCCATCGAGAACGGCGTCGGGGCGCGCACGTCGCTCACCTATGCGCCGTCGACGATCGGCGACCATCGCGACCAAGACGGTCGCGATCGCCTACCGCTCGAGCTGTGGAACGTGGCGCGCATCGCGGAAGACTCGGGGATG
>CALJUJ010000293.1 GCA_937975525.1 uncultured bacterium | reverse complement strand
GAACTGCTCGCCTGCGCGAAACTCAATTGGACTCTGGCCATCGTCGGTAGGCGAGATGACGGGATGCACCTGATCGATTCGATTTTCGTCCCGGTCTCGCTCTTCGATCGGATCTACATCGAGCGGATCCATGTCGAATCCATGCCCCCGACGTCGCTGCGTTCGAAACAGCCTTTCGCTTCCGATGTAGTCGTCGAGGCGAGCTCCGCCGGCGTTCCATCTGGGCAAGCGAACCTGGCTCACCAGGCAGCGGCGGCCTACGGCGTCGCCGCCGCAGCACGAGTGCAGCTTCACCTGTTCATCGAAAAACACATCCCCACGGGCGCAGGCCTCGGTGGGGGTAGCAGCGACGCGGCAGCCGTGCTCCGCGCGCTCGAGAACGCAAGCCCACGGCCTATCGGAGAGAAAGAACTCCGTCGTGTCGCGGCGACCCTTGGTTCGGATGTCCCCTTCTTCCTCGAGCCGGGGGCCAAGCGCGCCACCGGCGTCGGCGATTCCCTCGAACCTTTCGTGGGTGAGTTGCCGAAGCACTTCGTGCTGTGTTCGGACGGCATTGCCTTGTCGACCCGCGAGGTCTATCGGGCCTACGACGACGCGTTGACAAGCCAGAGTGCGCCCAGTAAAAGGTCGGATTCGGTCGTCGGCGGCGAGCCCAGCTCGGGCGGCAAAAATGACCTGGAAGCGGCTGCGATTCGCCTGCATCCAGGAATCATCGCCGTGCGGGACGAAATGCTTCGGCTAGGGCTGGCGGATGTGGCGATGACCGGTAGCGGTTCAGTTTTGTTCGGAACGACCCCATACCGCGAAGAGGCGAGTCAGGTTTCCTCCGAGCTTCGCCGTCGGGGATATTGGTCGGAGGTAGCAGAAAGCATCTGCTGAGCGAGAGGAACTCGATGGGCGGTAGCCAAGCGGTAAGGCACCGGACTTTGGCTCCGGCATTCGAAGGTTCGAATCCTTCCCGCCCAGTACTGCTCTCGAGCGACGGTACGGGAACGACGAGGTGAAGGACGAGATCAAGGTTTTCGCCGGGAACTCGAACTCCGCGCTGGCCGACGCGGTATGTGAGTACCTGGGCGTGCCGCGCGGTGACGCCGACGTGCGGACCTTCAGCGACGGCGAGATTCTCGTCGAGATCGACGAGAACGTCCGCGGCGGCGACGTATTCGTGATTCAGTCGACTTGCACCCCGGTCAATGACAACCTGATGGAGCTGTTGCTGATGCTCGACGCTTTCCGCCGAGCATCGGCAAAGCGCGTCACTGCCGTCATTCCCTACTACGGATACGCACGCCAAGATCGCAAGGTCGCGCCTCGCGTTCCGATCAGCGCCAAGCTCGTTGCCGATTTGATCACGACCGCGGGGGCGCAACGCGTCCTCACGGTCGATCTTCACGCGGGCCAGATCCAAGGGTTCTTCAACGTTCCCGTCGACAATGTCTTCGCGACGCCCGTGATTCTAGAGTACGCCCGCGAACGGCTCGAGAACCGCGACGTCGCTGTCGTCTCCCCCGATGCGGGCGGTGTTGAACGAGCGCGCGCCTTCGCCAAGCACCTGACTGCTTCGTTGGCCATCATCGACAAGCGGCGGGCGCGAGCGAACGAGGTCGCCGAAATGCACATCGTCGGCGATGTGCGCGGCAAGACCGCCGTGTTGATTGATGACATGGTCGACACGGCGGGTACCATGGTCGCTGCTGTGGCGGCCCTGAAAGACAACGGCGCCGAAGAAGTGATTGCCTGTTGCACGCATGCGGTCTTGTCGGGAGTGGCTATCGACCGCATCGAGAAATCCGATCTCGCCGAACTGATCGTCACCGACACGATCCCGAGCCGGGCGGAAGCCGCTTCGACGCAGAAGATTCGAGTCCTTTCGGTGGCCCACCTGCTGGGGGAAGCCGTGCGAAGGATTCACTACGAGGAGTCGATCAGTTCGCTGTTCGTCTGACCGACAGGCAAGCGATTACGAGGAAGTACGATGCAAACGGTGGATTTGAAAGCAGTGGCAAGGACGCAGGTTGGCAAGTCTGCGGTCCGCAAGCTACGCCAGGCGGGTTCCGTTCCCGGTGTGGTCTACGGCCCCAAGCGAGAGCCGATAGCAGTTGCCTTCGATGCGCGTGAGTTCCGCAAGTCGGTGGGGCTACACGAGGGCAACCCATTGATCCGTATCGCATCGGACGAGAGCCGGATCGGTGAATGCGTCGTCCTCCTCCGCGACGCGCAGTACGACGCTCTCTCCGGCGACATCGTCCACGCCGACTTTTACGAGGTCGACATGGCGAAGAAGATTCGCGTCCCCGTCCCGCTGACGTTCTCGGGCAAGCCCGCTGGGGTCGTTCGCGGCGGTATCCTCCAGCCCGTTCGTCGCGACGTCGAGGTCGAATGTCTTCCCGGGAGTATCCCCGAGTCGATCGATGTCGACGTCAGCGCTCTCGACATTCATGACTCGGTCCATGTCAGCCAACTCGTCTTGCCAGACGGCGTCGAGGTCCCCTTCGATGTGGACTTTACGCTCGTGACCGTGGCCCCGCCGACCGTCGCAGAGGCCGCCGAGGAAGCAGCCGAGGAGGAACCTTCGGTGCCGGAGGTCGAGTCGACGGATGCCGCGGAGGAAGAGTCGGACGGGTAACCGTTCGGCTAGGGATCATCGATGGCTCGGGAAGAGAACGATTCGACGAATTCAACGAATGCCTGGATGCCGATGCAGCGATCAATCGGCCGGGCCATGTGGGAGTAGTCATCCATGCAACGCTACGAAACCCTGTTCATCCTCCACCCAGACGTTCCGGAGGCTCAGGTCCGCGAAACGATCGATCGGACACGAAAACTCATCGAAGCGATGGAAGGGCACGTCGCAGACATCCAGGACTGGGGTTTGCGCGAGCTTGCCTACCCGATCGAGAAGCAGAGCCGTGGAAACTACGTCTTGGCCCAATACGAGGCCTCCAGCGCCGTCGTCAACGAACTCGAACGAACGATGAAACTTTCCGATGAAGTCGTACGCTTCGTTTCGGTGCGGATGCCGCAGGTTGAGCCGGCAGCCGCGGAGACAGATGCCGCAGGCGACACCGGGGATGGCTCAGACGGCGCTGAGGTAGAGACGAAGTCGGTCGAGGAAGGAGACTGAAGATGCGCAAGCCCGCTTCCGCAGGTCCGCGGCGAGGCAAGTTCGGAGACAACCCATTTCGGCGCCGAGGTGGTGGTCGTCGCAAGGTCTGCCGTTTCTGCGCCGACAAGCAGCCGCATGTCGACTACAAGGACGTGCGTACTCTGTCGTCGTTCGTGACCGAACGCGGAAAGATCGTCCCGAGCCGAATCACCGGGAACTGTGCCAAGTGCCAGCGACGTTTGACGCGAGCCATCAAGCAGGCCCGTGTGGTGGCTCTGCTTCCCTACACCTAGAACGCTCACCGGGAGTAGCTGGCTGGCGCTGACGACCAAGCCTGGCCGAGGCCGGGTTGGTAGCGCCGGGCACGCGAATCGATGAGGTCGAGGAAGTGCAAACATGGAATTGATCCTGCGTGAGGATGTCCCCAATCTGGGAACGACCGGCGACATCGTGAAGGTGCGTCCAGGGTTCGCTCGAAACTACCTTCTTCCACGCGGCATGGCCGTCGTCGCTGATCCGAAGAACCGTGGCGAGCTCGAGCACCAAAAACGCGTTGCCGCCGAGAAGCGCGAGCGAGATCAGCGCAAGGCGACGGTGCTTGCCGACAAGTTGAGCGCGCAACGTATCTCGATTACGGCGCGTGCCGGCGACGAAGGAAAGCTGTTCGGGTCGGTGACGAACATCGATATCGAACGCGAGCTTGCCGAACGAGGCTTTTCCATCGATCGACGCCGGATCCGCCTCGAAGAGCCGATCAAGTCGATTGGCGAATACGAAGTGCCGATTCATGTGATGTCGGGAATCATCGCAAAGGTTCCAGTCGTCATCGAGCCGGAAGGGGGACTCCCGCCTGCCGAGTCGTCGGCCGCGACCGCTGATGGTGGTGCGGACACCGAAGACGCTGAGCCATCCGCTCCCGCCGAGTGACGCGCGCTCGGTGCAGCGCGGCGACGCCCGCCGCCCTGAACGCTCTCTCAGAAGAACGGCAGGTCAGGCTCCAGTTCCCCCCGGAACGCGGCCTGTGCCTCCGCATATAGTTCCTCGGCTCGCCCCTCATAGCGGGGGGAGAAGTGGAAGCTGCGTAGCTGTCGGACACCTGCAAGCCTTGCGAGCGTTCCCGCTTGCCGGGCTGTCAGGTGGTATCGCTTCCGCGCCTCGTCGCGGTCGGCATCGAGAAAGAGCGACTCGCAAAAAAGGACGTCTGCACCCGAGACGAGCTGGCAGATTCGCTCGATGTTTGCTCGACTGAAGATCGAATCGACGACATAGGCGATTTTCTGGCCTGCAGTCCGAATCACCAACGAGTCGCGCAGCTCGCCCAGCACGGCTCTCTCGGTCTGGCCCTGACTTCCCCGCTCCAGGCTCGCCTGCAATTCGAACGTGTCGGGTTCGCCCCGACGAATCGCCGCTTTCAAGTCGTTCAGCCACCTTCCCGCGATCCAGCCACGTCGCTCGAGCTCCGAGGTCCGAATGTTGAGATGGTCGTGCTCCCGGAGCGCGAACGCCATCGACGCAATCCGGTGATCGAGATGGGTGGTTGTGACGTCGAAGCCGGTCTCTGCAACCAGCCTTCCCGTGAATTCCGTTGTGCCCTGCTCTTCCGGTTGAAATCCCGTCTTTGCCGCGAGTTGGGCCGATCGTGTGTTCTCCAAGCCGACTTCATGAACGTCGATCACCAGTGGATACGACTCCGTCAGGTTCCAGGTGTACCCCGCCAGCTTTCCCGAGACGTTGCCTAGGATCCCGGGAGGGCCGAATACTTCGAGCCGTGCATCACGGGAAAGGAAGACGCGCAACAAGCGATCGAACCCGTAGAAGTGGTCCATGTGCGTGTGCGTCACGAAGACCTGGCGGATTCTCTGGATCTCACTTGCCGGAAGCCG
>CALJUJ010000292.1 GCA_937975525.1 uncultured bacterium | reverse complement strand
CCGAGAATCTCAGGAACCGTTTGAAGGTTGGTTGCCATCTAGGTATGACCCTTCCAGGACTTTCTCCGGGCTCCGAACCAACTATGTCGACCGCATCGTGTCAACCCATTCACGCTCGCCGCCTTCCGAGGAATCGCTGGGTTGTCCGCGATCCTCACGCCCGGACGCTCGCCGGTGGCCCACCCTCGAGGTCGACCCCATGAACGAAGCCAGCACCCTCCTGGCCAGCGGCGGCCACGTTCGCCTGAACGGCGAGCCCTACTACCGGATCGCCAACAGCCACCAGATGCCCGAGTTCTTCATGTCGCTCGTCGGCGCGAGCGATCATTGGATGTTCATATCGAGCCGGGGTGCTCTCACCGCCGGTCGTCGCGACGCCGATCACGCGCTGTTCCCCTACGCCGCGGACGACCAGCTCTCCGCCGCCCGGTCGAGCACCGGCTCCGTCACCTGCGTGCGGCTCGCGCTCGATGGACGCACGCACGTCTGGGAGCCGCTCGCCTCGCCGCTCGACGTGCACGCCCGCGTCCGCCGCAATCTCTACAAAACACCGCTCGGCAACAAGCTCGTCTTCGAGGAGATCGACGACGAGCTCGGCCTCGGGTTTCGCTACCGCTGGGCATTCAGTAGCCACTTCGGCTTCGTGCGCAGCTGCCGCCTCGAGAACCGCGGCGACCGGCCGCGCTCCCTGCACATACTCGACGGTCTGCGCAACGTGCTTCCCTGGGGTCTGGACCGCGACTTCCAGATGCGCTTCAGCAACCTCGGCAATGCCTACAAGAAGAGCGAGCTCGAAGCGGGCCGCCTCGGGATCTTCTACCTGAGCTCGGTGCCGACCGACCGAGCCGAGCCCAGCGAGGGGCTGCGCGCGACCACCGTCTGGAGTGCCGGCTTCGACGGTGCGGCCGTCCTGCTCGACGCCGAGGCGATCGCCGCGTTCCGCGCCGGCCTCACCGTGGAGACCCAGACCGACGCTCGCGGCCGGCCCGGCGCCTTTCTCGCGGTGTCCAGCCGGGAGCTCGCACCCGGCGAGGCCCTCGAGTGGCAGCTGGTGGCCGACGTCGCCCAGGACCACGGCAAGGTCGTCGCCCTCGCCGAATGGCTAAAGTGCGCTGAGGATCCCGTGGCCGAGGTCGAGGCCGACGTCGCCCGCGGCGAGCGCGACCTGCTGCGGATCGTCGCCGCCGCCGACGGCGTGCAACGCACCGGCAATCGCAACCGCAGCCACCGCCATCTCGCCAACTGCACGTTCAACGTCATGCGTGGCGGCGTGCCGCTCGCCGGGTACCGCGTCGACACCGCGGAGTTCCGCCGCCACGTCGACCGGAGCAACCGCTCGACCCTGGCACGCCAGCGGCGCTTCCTGGACTCCCTGCCCGAGCACGTCTCGGTGGACGAGCTGCGCATGCGCGCGGCCGCTGCGTGCGATCCGGAGCTGGAGCGACTCGCCTGCGAGTACATGCCGCTGGCGTTCAGCCGGCGCCATGGCGATCCGACGCGTCCGTGGAATCAATTCTCGATCGACCTGCGTACGGAAGATGGGCGTATCAACCTCAACTACCAGGGCAACTGGCGCGACATCTTCCAGAACTGGGAAGCGCTCTTGGTTTCCTTCCCGCGCTTCGCCACGTCGATGATCTGTCGTTTCGTCAACGCCACCACCACCGACGGCTACAACCCCTACCGTCTCACGCAGGCCGGCTTCGAGTGGGAGGAGCCGGCCCCCGACGAGCCCTGGTCGAACATCGGCTACTGGGGCGATCACCAGATCATCTATCTGCTCAAGCTGCTCGAGTGGGCGCGACGCTTCGATCCGGGAGATCTCGACGCGCTGCTCGACAAGAAGACCTTCGCCCACGCAGCCGTGCCCTACCGCATCAAGAGCTACGCGGCGATGCGCAGAGATGCTCGCGACACCATCGAGTTCGACCACGACGCCGCAAGCCACCTCCAGGAACGCGTCGCCACCGTGGGTGCCGACGGCAAGCTGCTGTGCGACGCGACCGGCGCCATCCACCACGTCACCCTCGTCGAGAAACTGCTGACCCTCTCTCTCGGCAAGATGGCGAACTTCGTGCCCGACGGCGGCATCTGGATGAACACCCAGCGCCCCGAGTGGAACGACGCCAACAACGCGCTCGTGGGCAGCGGCCTGTCGGTGGTGACCGCCTGCTACCTGCACCGCTGGTTCGGCTTTCTTTCGGAATGGCTCGCGAGCCAACCCCGTGCGTCGTTCGCCATCTCGAACGAGGTCGCTGCATGTCTCGCCGACATGAGCGACGCGTTGGCCGCCCGGGACGCCGCCACCGAGCAAGAGCCCGGTGAACGCGCGGTGCTCCTCGAGGCGCTCGCCGTGGCCGGCAGCGCGTATCGCGAGGGACTCTACGCCAACGGCCCGAGCGGCAAGACCACGCCGGTGACGACCGATTCCTGCCTGCGCTTCTTCGCAGCCGCGCGCAGCCATCTCGCCGCGACGATCCGCAGCAACCGGCGTGAAGACGGGCTCTACCACGCCTACAACCTGCTCGACTGGACGGCCGACGGAGTGGCGATCGAGCGCCTCGACGAAATGCTCGAGGGCCAGGTCGCCGTCCTCAGTGCGGGGCTCCTCGATGCCCGCGAGGCCGTGGTGCTCCTCGACGCGCTGCGCGCGAGCGCGCTGTACGAGTCGCTTCAGGACAGCTACCTGCTGTACCCGAACCGGGTCCTTCCCCGCTTTCTCGCGGAGAAGCGCTGCGAGGCCGAGGCGGT
>CALJUJ010000291.1 GCA_937975525.1 uncultured bacterium | reverse complement strand
CCCTCAGACGAGCTTCTCGTCGTCTTGTCGCTTGAATGCCAGAACCGCGTCGATGATGCGGTCGGCCACGTCGTCCTTGCTCATCAGCGGCACGATCTCGCGGTCGCCCCGCCGCGTGAAGATCGTCACGGCGTTGGTGTCGACGCCAAAGCCGGTATCCGCCCCGGCGACGTCGTTGGCGACGATGAGATCGATGCCCTTGTCGCGAAGCTTGCGCTGCGCGTTGCTGTCGACGCTCTCGGTCTCGGCTGCGAAACCGACGAGGAGCTGGCCGTCACGCTGCGCCCCCAGATCGCTGAGGATGTCGACCGTCCTTTCCAAGGTGACGGTGAGATCGCCGGGGCGCTTCTTGATCTTCTCCGCGGCCGGGTGGGCAGGCCGGTAGTCGGCGACCGCGGCGGCCATGAAGACGATGCTCGCGTGCGCGAAACGATCGAGAACGGCTTCGTGCATGTCTTCCGCCGTCACGACGTCGCTGCGGTCGACGCCGTGCGGGGTCGGTAGCGCCGTCGGCCCGGCGACCAGGCTGACGCGGGCGCCGCGCCGCCACGCTGCCGCGGCGAGCGCGAATCCCATTTTTCCGGTCGACCGATTGGACAAGAAGCGCACCGGATCGAAAGGCTCTCGGTTCGGACCCGCCGTCACCAGCACGTGCTCTCCGTCGAGGTCGGGTTCGCTCACAGCGCGCGCGGTCTCGGCGATGAGCACGTCCGTGTCGGCGAGGCGGCCTTTCCCTTCGTAACCGCAAGCGAGCGAGCCTTCACCCGGCTCGATCACCCGAATTCCGTGATCGCGCAGGCGCTCGAGATTCGCGCGGACCATCGGGTTCTCGTACATGTGGACGTTCATCGCCGGTGCGATCAGCAGCGGTGCCTGAGTGGCGAGGACGACGGTCGTCAGCAGGTCGTCGGCGATGCCATTGGCGATCTTGCCGATGATGTTGGCCGTCGCGGGCGCGATGACCACGGCGTCGGCGCCGTCGGCGAGCTCGATGTGGCCGATCTGCGACTCGCGGGTCAGATCGAAGGTGCCGCGCCCGACGGGATGCCCCGAAAGCGTCTGCAACGTGAGCGGCGTGATGAACTCCTCGGCTGCGGCGGTCATGACCACACGCACCGTCGCGCCGCGCTGCACCAGCGCGCGGACGAGATCGGCGGCCTTGTAGCAGGCGATGCCGCCGCTCAGGCCGAGAACGACCGTGCTACCCTCGAGACTCTGCGCCATGTTCGTCCGAGACTTCGCTGAACTGCTGTAGGCTCATGCCTTGTTGGGCGAGAGAAAAAAGACCGGCGCCGATGATCGCGATGAACTGCGTCACGTGAAGTGCCAGCGAGTAGGCTACGGCTTCGTCCTTGCTCACCCCGAAAATCCCGAGGGCGATCACGCAGCCGACCTGAAACGCGCCGATGAATCCGGGAGCGGATGGTGCCGAGACCGCGACGGCGACGATGACGGTCAGCACCACCTGGCCGAGTAGCAATGGGGCGTCGAGGCCGAACATGAGCATCCCCAGGCCGAAAATGCAGGAGACGACCAACCAGAGATAGAGCGACCAGCCGACGAGCTGCAGGAAGGCAACCGGGCTGTCGAGGATGCGCAGCGCGTCCAGGAATCCCTCGAAGAAGCTGCGGATCGGCTTGCCGATGTTCTCCGGCAGCGGGCGGAGCATGAAGTCGAGCAGGCGCAGCGCCAGCGCCGAGCGCCAGCGCACGAAGGCGATGCCGGCGGCGACGACGACGGCCAGCGTCAAGAGCCGATTGCCCCAACGACCGACCTCCTCGGAGAAGGGCATCAACGCTGCGGTCACCCCGAACAGCAGCAGAATCGTGAACATGTCGAAGATGCGCTCGAGCGCGATCGTGGCGAGAACGCCGCCCAGCGGCTTGTTCTCCTTGCGACTCAAGATGACGGGGCGGATGATCTCGCCTGCGCGCAAGGGCAGGACGAAGTTCGCCATCCAGCCGATGTTGGTGGCCGCCACCAGGGTCGACATCGGTGGCTCGCCCATCTGCCGCACGAGCACGCGCCAGCGCTGCGCCCGGATGTAGAGCTGCCAGACGGTCACGGCAATGATTGGCAGCACGTAGCCGTACTGCGCCTGGGCGAACGCCTGCAGGGCCTGGTCCCACTCGATCCCGCGCAGCGCGAAGTAGAGGAACACCAGCGAAATCGCGACACTGAAGCCGATGCGCAGGGAACGCTGTCTCATCGTTTGCCTCCGCGATAGGGCGCGAGCTCGCGCGCCTTGCGGTGGCCGGCGACGAGCCCCCAGCCGAACACCGCGGCTGCGGCGACGGCGAGCGCGCTCCCCGCCACCAGAGCGCCGGTGTCGAACAGGATCCCTGCTGCCACCATCAAGCCGAAGAACCCGGTCACCCGTTGGGCCTTGCCCGCTTCCTCGTCCACCTGGTCAACCCCCGAGCTCGCGATTCACGTGCCAGATCCGCTGCGCCGCACTGGCGTTGGTCATGACGGCCATCAACACCAAAATGCCGGCGAGGCCCACGTCGTCAGGAACATCGAGCCAGGGACCCGTGATTCGGTCGAACAACACACTGCCTATCGTTCCCAAGCCCAACAAAACGGTTCGCTCCGGTCGTTGGAAGGTGCCTACGTCACAGCCCACACCCAGGGCTTCCGCCCGCGCGCGTGCATAGCTGACCATCGACGCACCCACGAGAGCAAGCAGAACCGCCCAGAGGACGACCGAGCTCCGGAAGTACAGGGCGAGCCCGACGTATGCCAAGGCGTCCGCATAGCGGTCGAACACCGAATCGAGAAATGCTCCGCGGTCACTGGCGGTGCCGGTGCGGCGCGCGACCCTGCCGTCGATGATGTCGAAGCTGCCGATGGCGAGCACGAGCCACCCGGCGAGGAACAACCAGCCCGCAGCGTAGGCACCGGCGATGCCGAGGCTCGCAACCGCCTGCGCGGCGGTGATCCATGTAGGCGCGACCCCGCGCGCCACGAGCACATCCTCGAACGGCTGAAGATTCTCGAAGTACCACGAGCGCAGCTGCGAGCCGAGCAGCGCCGAGCCCTTCACCGACGAGGTATCCGGACGCCGGCTGAGAAAGCCGCGGATGCTGATGGTCGCAGTCGCGACGATGGCGACGAGCACGACACCAGCGAGAATGGCTTCCGAGAGTGGGGACACGGTACGGCGCCGGGCGCGGGACTCAGTGGATGATCGCGGGAGGCGCGGAGTCGGCGCGCGCGGCTTCCACCGAGGTGACGATCGTCTGAGCCAGGTCGCGGAAGATCGCGCTGATCGGATGATCGGGTTGGGCGGCGACGAGTGGTCGCCCGTCGTC
>CALJUJ010000290.1 GCA_937975525.1 uncultured bacterium | reverse complement strand
TCGATCGGGGTTTGCGCGAGGCGCGCGCGGGCGGACGCACGCAGGCGGCTGAGCAACTCGCCGCCGACCTGGGCCAACTCGGCGCCGTGCCCGCGACCGGCTCTTGAGCGGAACTGCGCTGCGCCGGTCGCCGATGCGTGCTCACGCCGCGTCGCCCCGCGGCAGTGTGAAGCGAAAGCTCGAGCCTCGACCGACGGAGCTCTCGACCCAAATGCGACCGCCCATGCCTTCGACGAGGTACTTGCAGATCGCGAGACCCAGCCCAACTCCTTCCCGATACAGTCGACCCTCTCCGCTCTGGGCGAAGGGCTCGAAGATGCGGGCCCGCTCGCTCTCGGCGATCCCCGTGCCCGTGTCGGAGATCGAGACCTCGATCGATCCGCCGTCGTCGGGGTTCGTGGCCCGTTGCACGGATACCCGGATCTCTCCTTCGTTGGTGTGACGCATCGCGTTCTCGAGCAGGTTGCGTAGCACCTGCTCTACCCGCGCTGCATCGCCCATGGCGACGTACGGCCCGGGGCCGAGGTCGACCGACAGGGCGATCGGCCGCGTATCCAGGCGCGGGCGTAGCAACTCCACCGTCTTGTGGATGCAGTCGTCGAGGGCGAAGGCTTCGCGGCGGACCTCGAGTCGCCCCGATTCCATGCGCGACACGTCGAGAAGATCGTCGATGAGTCGCAACAGTGAGTGCAGCGCTTGCCGGGTACGTTGGAGTAGCTCGCGCTGGTCGGCGGATAGGTCGCTGTCGCCGAGCATTTCGCAGTAGCCGAAGACGACGTTCAACGGGGTTCGCAGGTCGTGGCTCACGGCGGCGACGAACTCGCGCCGGGCCTGCGTCGCGGCTTCGGCGCGTTCTTTCTCCAGCCGCAACCGCTCGGCGCGTTGGCGATCGCTCACGTCGTGGCCGACCCACAGCAAGGTCGACCGCCGGCCGTCGGCCGGAACGAGGGTGCGCGCCCGCCACTCGATCGTCGGTTGGGGCGCGGTGCTGGGGTCGAGCGGGATCTGCTCATCGGCCTGCTCGCTGCCCGGCGCGTCGGGGAAGATCTCGTGGAAGACGCGACCCTCGAGGTCGGTGTCCGCGTCGATTGCGATCGCTCCGGCGAAGCCGTTCGCTCGCTGGATGCGGTCGTCGGGGTCCGTGACGACCACGGCAGCCGGCGCCATCGACAAGAGCATGGTCAGGTGGTCGCGCTCGCGCCGTAGCTCGGCTTCGGCCTCCTGCCGCCGCGCGACTTCGGCGCTCAGTCGGCGGTTCGCTTCCTCCAGGGCCGCCGGGCTGCGCAGGGCGAGGGCTCGGGGAACGATGGGAATGATCGCGACGGCCGTCGCCGCGGAGATCATCGCCGTCGCCAGCTTGACCAGGCCTTCGATGCGGTAGGCGGGTGTCCACATCGTGTACGCAGCGAGCAGGTGGGTCGTGCCGCAGGCGAAGATGAAGGCGCTGAACAAGAAGAACACGTGACGGAACGGAAGCTCGGCGCGCTTGCGCGCGAAGTACAGCAGCGTCAGGGGAATCGAGTAGTACGTCAACCCGGTGACGACGTCGGAGCCGACGTGGAGCCAGAGGATCTCGGGCCGCCAGTAGAAACAGTGGCCGTGGGGCATGAATTCGGTCGAGAACAGTTTCGAGAAGAAGCTCTGCATCATCGGACTCCAGGCTCGTGCGGCGGCCGGTCGACGGATGGGGCGAACGGCTGCACGCGGACATCGCGGTGGCGTACGAAGGCCACGGGTCGGGTCCGTCGCCGGTCGCGGCGTCGGTCGGGTGCTGATCAATGCATGGCTGTCCCGGCGTGGGCAACTGCAAAGGTGTGTGGCTCGCGTTCCGACTCGTGACCGACTGCGGCGGCGTCGAAGTAGTAGAGCCGCAGCCTTCGTGCTAACCCGAGGGCCCATGCGCGGGCTCGTTCTCTGGATGTTGGTCGTGCTTCCCTCGATCGCGGTCGCCGGGCCGACGCCCACGGAGCCCGAGGCCCGAGTGGCTCATGCGAAGCCGGCGGTCGGAGCGCTCGTTCACCGAGCGGGTGGACGTGTCGCTACGCTCGGCACCGCGGTTCTCGTCGGATGCCGCCACGCCGCGGTCGCACGTGAGCCCGTGGTCGACGTGCTCGACCCACGGGATCTAGAGCTCTTCTTTCCCCATGTCGGTCGTTTCCCGGTGCGCAAGGTCGCGTTGCTTTCCGACGCGGCGCCAGCGCCCGGCCTCGCACTGGTCGAGACGATTACCCCGATCGTCGGCCTCGCGCTGCCACGCCTGCGGGAACGGACCTCTCCGGGGACGCCGGCGCAGATCGTCGGCTTCGGTCGTTCCGGCGTTGCCGCCGGACTCCCGGGGCTCGGGCGCTCGGTCGGCGCGGCGGTGCGAGAATGCGACGCAGCGCCGGAGGCGGCCGGACCGGTTTGCTGGGAAGCAGTAGCGACGGACGTCGTCGAGCCGATGGCACGTGCGCCGATCGACCGGCAAGGCGCGCTGTTCGTCGACGGCCATCTGGCCGGTGTGACGGCCATGGGCGGGGGCGCGGCGCGCGTGGATGCCCATCTTCCCATGTGGCGGGATCGGGCCTTCTTGGCCGAAATTCTTGGAGACGACCTCGGCCGCGACCGCTGCGGCGACCTGCCGCTCGCGGGTACGGCGGCTGCGCCGGCGACGGAATGGCGCGGAGCGCTGTCGGTGCGCCAGCCGCACGGCGAGCACGAGGCGGAGGTGGCCGCGGGCACGGCGCGCCTGGTGGTGACGTTGAACGCCGTCGACGGCTCCGACTACGACCTCTTCGTGCGTCGCGGTGCGCCGCCCGACAGGGCGACGTTCGACTGTTCGAGCCGCAGCGATGGATCCTATGAAGCGTGCGTGATCGACGATCCCGCACCCGGGTCGTGGCACGTGTTGGTCGCCCGCAACCAAGGCACGGGTCGTTACCAGCTGACGGCGACGTCCTTTGCTCCTCCCTGTGCCGATCCGGCGCGCGCCGGGGCTGCGTGCGACGACGGCAATCCGTGCACCGAGGCGGACCGCTGCGCCGGCGGCCGCTGCGTCGGTCAACCCGTGGCCGCGGCGATGCCCTGCGACGACGGCAACGCCTGTACGCACGCGGACACTTGCCGGGGCGGCCGATGTGAAGGGGCGACGTCGTGTGGGGACGGTGTCGTGCAGCGCGCGTGCGAGGAGTGTGACGACGGCAACCAGGTTGCTGGGGACGGCTGCGAGCCGACCTGTCGGATGAGTCGAACCGACGCCTACGTCGCCTACGCCGTGCGCGAGGCGCGCATCCCCAACAATCGACTGCCACGGGATTGGAACCTGGAGTTGGACGACATGCGGATCGACGACGCCGTCGATGATCCGGAGAACTTCACCGCGAGCAGGGCCACGCACATCTGGATGCCGGCGGCGACCGATCTCGAGGCAGCCCCGTCGGAGCCCGGTCTCGCCTTCGTCCGGTATCGTCTCGAAGGTGCGCGCGAGGGCATGGGTGCGCCGCAGGGCGGCCGCTACCCGCGTGCGGTGAAGCACCGGCCGCGTACATGGAAGGTCGCGACGGACGATGGCTCCGTGGTGCTGCAGTCCGCAGCGGTCGCGGCCCTCTTGGTGGCGGCGCGGACGGGCAAGGCGGAGATGCCGGAATCCGTCGGCTCCGGCGACGCGTTCGTGTGCTACACGGTGCGGGTCGCCCGCCGGCGCGATTCGGAGATGGCGCCGGACGGCAGGTTCCGTCGCGATCTGCAACGCTTCCTCGCCGATGGGTTTCGCGATTGCTCACGCGGCTCGGGCGAGGGCGGCTTTGCGGGAACCGGCGCCGCGGGCAAGTGTCTTTACGATCTGCAGAAGCCCGTCGAGTTGTGCAATCCGGTGTCGCTCGGTGCGGTCGCTGCGCCGCGGCGCTCCGCCGCCCGCGTGCCGATGGTGCGGTCGAGCAACGCGTCGAGCCTGCTCTGCTACGGTGCGCGCAAGGCAGCGCGCGTCCGCAGCGATGCGGTGGGTGAGGTTCTCGGCAAGCGCAACGGTGCGGTGATCGAGCCCCGCCAGGCGGCGCATCGCAAGCGGCTGTCGAGCGCGGAGCGGCCCCTGTACGTGCAGCCCGGCAACGGCTTCCCGGCGCCGAAGCAAGTCGATACCGTACGCGAGGAGATGGTCTGTGTGCCCGCCGTGGCCGAGGTCGAGGAATGAACGCCGTGCGTGACTACCTGGAGGCACTCGCCGGCCCCTTTCTGGAGCTGCGCGGCCTCGACGTGCTCGACATCTTGCTCGTCGCCGGGCTGCTGTACGGGGCGACCGCTTGGGTCCGGCGCAGTCGCGGCACGACGGCGGCGGTCGGCCTGTTCTCCCTGGTGCTGTTCTACGCGGCCGCGCGGGCCGTGGGCTTGCAGCTGCTGACGAGCATCTTCGAGCTCTTCCTCGCCTTCTTCGCACTGTTGTTCGTGGTCTTGTTTCAGGACGATCTGCGCCAGCTGTTCGAACGCGTCGGCTTGTGGGGCCTGCGGCGACGCGCGGCGGTGCGCGTCAGCACGGCGACTTCGGAGGTGCTGACCACGTGCCTGACGGCGTTTGCGCGATCGCGGACCGGCGCCCTGATCGTCATCCCCGGTCGGCAACCGCTGATGCGCCACGTGCGTGGCGGCATCGAGCTCAACGGCCGGGTCAGCGTGCCGTTGCTCGAGAGCATCTTCGACGCGAGCTCGCCGGGCCACGATGGCGCGGTGATCATCGAGGGCGATCGCGTGACCCGCTTCGCGGTGCACCTGCCGCTGTCGGAGAATTTCGCGACCTTGCGCGGTGCGGGCACGCGCCATAGCGCGGCGCTGGGGCTGTCCGAGCGCTGCGATGCCTGGTGTCTGGTCGCTTCGGAGGAGCGCGGGCAGATCTCGGTGGCGCGCGACGGCGAGCTGCGCCGCCTGGCCGATCCGGCCGCCTTGGCGGGAATTCTCGGTGAGATCGATGCCCGCCAGGATGCCGACCAGCCGACGGGCATCGCGGCCCGCCTCGCGGCGCTGTGGCGCGGCATCCGCTGGCGCGACCTGGCGCTCTCGGTCGTGGCGACGCTGTTCGTCTGGCTCGCCTTGGTGCCCGGGGTGCGCCCGACCGAGGTGACGATGACGCTGCCCGTGACGCTGACCAGCCTGTCGCCGCAGTTTCAGGTCGAGTCGATCGAGCCCGCGGAGGTCGAGGTGACGTTGGCTGCGCCGGCGCGTTCATTCTACTTCTTCAACGAATCGAGCGTCGAGATCGTCGTCGACGCGACCCTCGCCGATCTCGGCCGCCGCACGTTTCGACTCGGCGAGGAACAGATCCGCCATCCTCCGGGCATGGAGATCGCGAACGTGGAGCCCGATCGAGTCAGGCTCTCGTTGAAGACGGAGGCGGCCGCCAAGCCATAGTCTCGGACGCCGACGGTCGCAGGTGCGGGCGGCGGCCGTTTCCCACGGCTCGAGACGGTCCGCGCTGCTTCGTTTCGCTGAGGCCTCCGTGGCCGAGCGCTGCGTCACGGTTCTTCGATGCGATCGGCGGTTCAGCCGCGACGGGACGGTGCCCCGGCCTGTGTGAGGCCTCGGCCCGATGCCCATCGGGCCGAGGCCCTTGTTTCTCATTTCGGCTCCGAGGTCGAGTTGCGTCATGGTCTCGACCGGGACGGTCGTTGACAGTCTCTTCGTCTTTGTGCTTTCGACCCATCATCGTTTCGATCGAGGTGATGCTCACAGTTGGTGGGCACCTTCTGGGGAAGACGCCGACACCCCGAGCCTGTCTCGGGGGCGTGGCTGAGCCACGGCGGCGGAGAAGGGGGAGGATCACTATGAGTAAGCGCTAGCGCGGCTGGGCCATGGACTGGTCGGCTCCATGTCGGAGTCGCCTCGTTGGTTTTCATACTCGTGTCCAATCGAAAGGATGATGCATGAAGAAGTCGATCGTATGGGTCGTCATGGGCGTCATGGGCGCGGCCCTCATGGGCTGCAGCTCGGCGCAGAAGCAGACGCCGCACATGGGCTATTCCGGCGTATCGGTCGAGGCGCAGATCGGGCGTGACGATCTCGTCGTGCTCGATCGGGTCGAGGGTTCCTCCACGTCGACGAGCATCTTGCTCGGCCTGGTGCAGATCATCGACGGCGACAAGGTCAAGGTTCTCGGCATTCCGTTCTTCACGGACAAGTACACGTATTTCCAGGACCGCCTGCCGCTCGTCGGCGCGATCCTCGGTGCGTCGGCGTTGGACCGCGCGTACTACAAGGCGCTGGAGAAACATCCGGCGGCGGACGTGGTTCTCGTGAAGAGCTACGACCTCGAGACCAACGGGATCCCGCTCCTCTTCTCCGGGGAGGTGGTGACCGTCCGCGGGAAGGCGGTCGCCCTACGTGCGGATCAGTGAGTTCCATCCCGTTGGGCGGCTCATGGCAGCAAGGTCTGCCGTGAGCCGCCCAACGCGTGCGGCGGGATGGTTGACGGCGGCGGTCGTCGTGTTCGGCATGATCGCTGGATCGTCCGGGTGTGCGGGTCGGCGCGTGTTGATGCCCGACGCGCAGATGAAGCTCACCTCGAACCAAGACGACACCGTGTTCCGGGTGCGCGAGGCGAAGATCGACCAACCCGCGGAGGCGGGCTGGCGTGAGGTGGGTCGCGGGCGCGAGGTGGGCGTGACCCTGTCCGGTAATCTGCGCTACGAGGTGGCGGCGGCAGCACCCGGCTATGCCGAGAAGCGGGTGCCGCTCACGGAGCCCGTGCCGTACTGGCACTTCCAGTTCCTGCAGAGTGATCGTCGCTCGGTTGGGGGTTCCGGAACGTCGCCGATGCCGTCGCCGCCGACGACCGGTGGGCCCTACGTCGAGATATCGTTTCCAGCCGAAGGTGAACGGGTCAGCGAGCCGGTCGTGGTCGTCGTCGGACAGGTGCGCGCCGAGGCCGGAATCGCGCGCGTCGAAGTGCGGGTCAATGGGCGGAAGGTCGAGCTCGAACGCGGTCTGGTGAAGGCATCGGTCGGGGCCGCGGTGGCACCCCTGCGGCGTGAGGTGCAATTGGACCCCGGACCGAACGAGATCGTCGTTTCGGCGTTCGATGCGGCCGGAAAGGCAACCGAGGTGCACCGCAACGTCGTCCAGGCGGTCGGACGAACGGCGCCGAGCCTCGCGGCCGCGAGCTCGGGTACGGTGCGGCGGCCACGCGGCTACGCACGCCGCATCGCCGCGGTGGTGGGCATCAACGACTACGTTCGCTGGCCGGCGCTCGAAGGGGCGGTGGGTGACGCGCGCCGCGTGCGCGATACGCTGCGGTCGCTCGGCTTCGACGAGGTCGTCGAGATCTACGATCGCGATGCGACACGCGCCCGTATCCTGAGCCTCCTCGGTACCGAACTGGCACGCAAGACATCCGAGGATGACCTCGTCGTCATCTACTTCGCCGGTCATGGGCAGACGGAAACGCTACCGGCGGGGGAGAAGCGCGGCTACATCATTCCCGTCGACGGCGACGTCGACGACGTCTTCGCGACGGCGATTTCGATGCAGCAGCTGCGCGACTTGTCCAATCGGCTGCGTGCCAAGCACGTCTACTACGCCATGGACTCCTGCTATTCCGGCTTGGGATTCGTCCGTTCGGCGCCGCCGCCGCCGACGTTGGGCTACCTGGAAAAGATGATGGGGCTACGAACGGTGCAGATGATCGCCGCCGGGCTCGAGGGCGAAGCGGCCATCGAGCGTGGCGCGCAAGGGATCTTCACCACGCATCTCCTGCGGGCGCTGCGAGGTGAGGCGGACTTCAACGGCGATGGGGCGGTGACCGCGAGCGAGATCGGCAATTACGTGCGCCCGCAGGTCAGCGCCGCTACCGGGCAGCGGCAGACCCCGCAGTTCGGCACCATCGAAGGCAGTGGCGAGGTCGTGTTCTTCACCGCGCATGAGGCTGGGGGCTCATGAGCACTTGCCGTGATGGGCTTCGCGTCGCGTGGCTGGCGACGGCGTCGCTCGGCGTCGCCATGGTCTTCGGGTCGGCGTCCTGGGCGCAAACCGAAACGCTCATTCCCCGTGGCGAGATTCTGCGCGGCCTGAAGAAGGGCCCGGACCGCCCGCTTCCCGAACCAGCGGCAGCAGCCCAGGGAAGAGTCGTCACGTACATCCGCTTCGCTTCGGGATCGGCGCAGATCGATGCTGCGTCGAATGCGCAGATCGACGAGATCGCCGCTGCGCTGCTCG
>CALJUJ010000289.1 GCA_937975525.1 uncultured bacterium | reverse complement strand
CACCGCAACCATCGGAATCAGCCACCACATCTTGCGTTCCCACAGGAAACCCATGAGCTCGCCTGCGATGCCCAAACGCTCCTTCACGCCTTCGAGTGCCATCGTTACCTTCCTCCTTTGGGGAGCAGCGCCGTCAGCTGCTGCTCGATGACTGCCGTGAGCTCCGTCGCGGCCAATGCGTGTCCCGCCGCGGTCCAGTGCCCGTCGAATCGAAAATGCAGTGCCTCGCCGCCCGAAACGGCCTGCTCGGCGAAGGCAGTCGTCAACGTGGCGCACGGCACGTCGCGGCTCGCGCACCAGCGCTCGAGCCGCCGCTGAGGTTGTCCGAGATCCCACTGCCGCGACTGCATCGCCGGGTGCTGTCGGAGGATCTCCTGCCAGAATTCGGGATAGATCTGATCGCGCATCGTCACCACCGCCACGGCAAGTCGCGCATCGTGATCGCGCACGCTCGCGTGCAGACGATCGAGCAGCCCTTCGGTGCGCGCCCACGCGTCGCTCCACGCTTCATCGAGCGGTACCGCGAAGACGCCGTAGGCGGTCGGGACGCCGTCGTGCATCGGCACGCCACGCATCGCCTGCGGCCTGACCAGACCCCAGCTCACCAACAGACGCGCCAGTTGCGGTTGCTGCGTGAGAATGAGCTTGCGCAGGTAGCGGTAGGATTTCCACTCGGGAACGAGCCCCGTGCGCGGCCCGCGCGGATTGCCGCCGACGCGCTCCAGGGTCCCATCCTCGCCGTAGACCGGCGGCAGCCGGTCCTCGAGCTCGGCGCTGTTGTTCTGGACGTCGTTGCCCGGGTAGAAGGCCAGCAACACGAGATCTGGCTCGTAGCGGTGTAGGTCGCGGTCGAAGGAGCACGCTGCGCCCGCCGTGCCGTAGCCACTGACACCGCCGCTGAGAACCTCCACCGGCCCCACGTCGCCGCGGTCGTGCAGCGCCGACTCCAGCCGGCGGACGTAGGTTTCCTCGAGACGCACCTGCATCGCCTCGGTGAAGGAATCGCCGAGCACGAGCACCCGCCGAGTGCCGGCGGGCTTCGCCCACGGCCGCTCGACGTCGCGGCGGCCGTGCTGGTTGATCTCGATGGGAATCACGAACTCACGTTCCTCTTGCGTCCACCAACCCGACGCTCCCGGCACGAGCCGAGCTCCGAGCAGCGGATCGGGCTCCCAGAACCGATCCGGGAGCAGGTGCAGGCCGCGCACGCCGACCTCGAGCATGAGGCCGGCGAAGAGCAGCCCGCCGACGCCGAGCACGGCGCCGGCGAGCCATTCGCGCGATCGGTTCACGCCGGGCTACGCCTCCTTCGTGATGACGGTGTTGCCGAGCACGAGCGCGTCCATGCCGCTCGCTTGAAACGTGTTGAACGCGTTCTGCGGCGTGTTGACGATCGGCTCTCCCTTCAGGTTGAAGGACGTATTCATGATCACCGGCACGCCGGTCGCCTGGCCGAAGCGGTCGATCAGCTTGTAGTACAGCGGGCTTTGCTCTTCGTGCACGGCTTGCGGGCGCGCCGAGTTGTCGACGTGGGTGACCGCGGGCACGGTCGAGCGCTGGTCCTCCTTGACCGGCACGACCAGCAGCATGAACCGCGCCGGGTAGTGTTGCGCCGCTCCCGGCAGATCGAAGAAGTCCTCCGTGCGCTCGGCCAGCACCGAGGGTGCGAACGGCCGGAACGGCTCGCGGAACTTGATCTTGACGTTGACGATCTCCTTCATCTCGTCACGCCGCGGATCGGCGATGATGCTGCGCGCCCCGAGGGCGCGTGGTCCCCACTCGAAACGGCCCTGCGACCAGCCGATGACGTTGCCCTTGGTCAGGTGGTCGACGTCGCGATCGACCAGCTGGTCCTCGTCGTCGAATGCCTGGTGCGGCAAGCCTCAGCTGCGGGCGAAGTCGACGTTCTCGGCTTCGGAATAGCCCTTGCCCCAGTAGCCGTGGTCCATGACGAAGCTGCGCGGCTGGCCGAGCGCGCAGTTGTGGGCGTACAGGGCGGCGCCCAGAGCGCCGCCGCCGTCACCGGCGGCCGGCTGGATGAAGATCTCTTCGAAGGGCGTATTGCCGAGGATCTTGCCGTTGGCGACGCAGTTCAGCGCGACGCCCCCGGCCATGCACAGGCGCTTCAAACCCGTCTCGCGGTGCAGGGCGTTGGCCATCGTCAAGACGATCTCCTCCGTCACC
>CALJUJ010000288.1 GCA_937975525.1 uncultured bacterium | reverse complement strand
GCACTGCCGCAGAGAGGATCCTTTTTCGCACTCGGTCAGGTCGCGAGCGATCCATTGCTGCGCTCGCGAGCGCCAAAGCGACAGGCGGCGGCAGCGGGCTGTCGTGACTCAGTGCCTCGAGGCGCTCGGTCGCTGCCAGCGCGATCGGCGCTACCGCGAGTCTGACCATCCGAGCGAGTGCGGTTCGACGCCCGCTTTCGTCACGGGTAGCGACTGCGTGCAAATAGCGCACGAATCGATCGGTCGAGATCTGGGTTCCCGCAGGAATCCTCATGAAGGCGGTGCCCTGGGCAGCGGGCGTCAGCAGTTGTCCTCGCTGCAGGTCTTCTGCGAAGACCTCGTACCACAACGAGAGCTTGGGAGGGGGGACGAGAGCGACGAGGATGCGATCGCCGTCGGCGAAACGCGGCTCCCGGCCACTGGCGAGTTCCTCCCAGCCGATCCGCAGCCGATCGCCGGTGCCCACGTTGCCCGACAGCGTTCTTTCGATCTTGATCCAGGCTGCGTAGCGACGCTGGTCGACCTGGGCGCGTTCTTGCACCACAGCGACGACCGTGAGGGTCGCGTGCTCAGCCGCCTCGATGAGATTCGAGGTGCTGGTCGCTGCCTGTGCGTCGAGACTTGCCAGCGCAGCCGCAACGATGGCGACGATCAGAAATCTGCGTCGCTTGCTAGCGAATTGGTGGCTGGAAGCCATCGACGCCGTCGACGTCGGCACAGAGCGCATTCGTCATGCCGAGAGCGAGGACTCCGCCTTCGTCGAGGTTGCCGTCGAGCAGGTCGGCGAGCGTGTCATTGCCCGCTCGTGACAAGTCCGCAGCCATGACCGGGAACATCGGAGGAGACACGCCATCGGTCCCTTTGACGAGTACGACGAACCAGGTGTCTTCCGCCAAACCCGGAAACGGCACCACAAAGCGTGCCTCGAAACGCTCCGCCTCGCCCACGGGTACTCTGTCGATGATGAAGTCCGATCCGGCCGTCAATCGTATCGTGGGCACGGCGCTGAAGAGGACGGGTACCCCGGCCTCTTCAGCCCAGGTGCTGGTGACGGCGTTTGCGTAGATCTCTACGGTGTCCCAGGCGGCCCAGATGGGCGACTGAACGACGATGTCGAGGTCGACGCCTGCGGAGGTCGTTCGGAGCTGAGTGGTGCCGTCGGCCGTGAGGTCGGCGGTCGCGCCCGAGCCGTCGCGGGCGACGAGTTGCGCTTGAACGAACACTCCTTGGCCGCCGACAGCACGCCCTGCGCTGATCGCCTGGCTCACGTCGGCGGGATCGATCTCGTTTGGAACGTCCGTATCGGAAGCCGTCCAGGTTCGTGCTCCGGAGGTCCGAAGGTTGGTGTAGGTGTGGGTGTCGGTGTCGGCGATCGCCGTCGTACGAAGCCCTTGATTCAGGTGGTTGAACCAGATTCCAATCCGTCCGTCGAGGAATTCGCGTTGGTGCCCCCGCGTTGCGCCGTTCCAGACCTCGAGTGCCGGAAACGGATGAAAGAGTTCCGGCTCGTCGGGATCGAGGCGAAACGCAAATCGCTCTGCAGAGTCGAGAAACGATCGTGGCGGGACGGCTGAGGTGTCGATGCGAAGCGGCGCGAAATGGCTATCGATGTGGTTGATCTGAATCACGGTGGCGTCCGTGCTCGACGGTCCGGTCATCGCGAGCGCAGCGATCTCTGCGGGAGGAAGACTGAATGAGCCGAGCGAGGGAAAGTCCGTTCCCGGGGCGGCGCCCACGGCCCAATCGACGGAGCCGCGCGAGATGCGTGTAGGGTCGATCTGGAGAGGATAGGCGTTGAAATGACCGTAATCGTTCGTCGTGATCTCCTGGCCGATCGTAGCGCGCACGAAGGCTTGATAGCCGAGCCTGGCGATATGAGGTTCGAGATCGGTGGTCGCTTCATGGTCGGTGACTACGATGTTCTCAACCCCCTCGCCGGCGAACTGCATGACTCGATCGCGCAGGCTGACACGCGAGTCGGCGCTGTGAATGCTGTGGACGTGGAAATCGGAGGAAACGAAGTCCGTGGTGTCGAGGACGCGAGTCAGGCGTGCATCGACGCTCGACGTATCGTTGGCGGTGATCGCGATCGGCGTTTCGTACATCGAGTACTCCGTGCCGCGCGATACATAGAGCTGATACTCGCCGGGCTCGACGGTCAGCTCGGCAAATCCCTCGGCATCCGTGTAAGCCATTGCGACGATGCCGAAGGGTTTCACGTCGCGCAGATCCTGAAAAAGCCCGGTCTCCTCAGCGCCGGTCAGTGAGCTGAAGGGAATGACCGGCTCTGGACTGGGGTCGTGGCCGACGATGGAGACGCGTGCTGCCAGAGGCGCCCCCAGTGGATCGGCCACGGTGACGCGCAGCCGACCTGCGGCGGGCAGGGTGAAATCGAGGCGGACGTCGCCGTCGGCGACGATGGCGACGGGGTGAATGGGCGGGCTCGCTTCGCTGCCCTCATACGGGTGACCAGCGAGGCTGGCGGCGGCGGCGTAGTTGCCCACGGGAAGAGTCCCGGAATAGCACCCGTCTGCGCCCGCGACGAAATGAGATGATACCGATGAAATGCTCGTCGCCGCGCCCCGGCCGATCGATACGCGGGCACCGGTGGCAGGCTGGGTGCCGGCGGTGACGCAACCGTGCAGGCGTCCCGTGGCGACACCCTTGACCTCGTTCTCGACGTCGATCGCGTTCCCGGCGCTGCCATCGCCAACGCTGAAGAAGCGCGTGAATGAGCGACTACCACCGGCCGGAACCAGGAACGTGGGACCAGCGCCTACGGCGAGCACGTTGATCACCGAGTGGGCGTGCATCACGAATGAGACGCCGCTTTGAGTGAAGAAGGACGAACGCTGCGCCCCCTGTTCGGGGAACGTGATGAAGCCGTAGTCGACGCCCTCGGCCTCGCCGTAGCCGAAGTAGCTGAGTACGCCGAGTCGGTTCGCCTGAACCTCGCCTACCCCAGCGCCGAGTGTCGTGAGTTGCTCCAACTCACCCGACCCGTTGATGTAGTCGCCGACGTACAGGCCTAGGTCATCGTCCTCGTTGTTGAGGACTGTCGTGGTCAGCTGAAGAAACGGCTTCTCGGCTTCGAGCACGTAGTCGGTGCAGCCTTCGATGTCGTAGTCGATGTCGTCCGCAGAAGCGGGATAGCTCAGGCCGGCGCCGTCGATGATGGCCGACGGGTTGATGAAGTCGAGCACGTCGTCAGGCCCGCAAGTGCGAACGATCGCGGGCGTGCCGTTCTGGCCATCGTTGACGATCTCCACTGCCTGCGCGTTGATGACGGTCTCGATGTTGAGTGAGGGCTGCAGCTCGAAGAAATTGTCCATCCCCGGCCGTTCGATGAGCTCGGCGTCGATCAGATTCCCGCCGAACGTTCCGACGCCGTAGAAATCGCGCTGTGCCACGTCCTGAATGACGAACCGCGCGCGTGAGTTCTCCAGCAGGTAGTCGCCGAGGCGACTGTGGGCGAGGGGACCGAGGATCAGATCCGAGTCGTCCGTGATGCGCCGGGCACGCGCCTTGGGTGGTAGGTAGCGAAAGGCCAGGCTGCCGTCGACGAGGCGGCCATCGTCCGCTTGGGCCTGTGCTTCAGCTAGGTTGTCGTCGCGCAGCGGTGGGCCGGCGTCGATCGACGCATTGAAGCGGGTAGGGCCGCCGGATACGGCGACCGGAAATCCGTTGACTCGGAGTTGCACGCTGTCGGGATCAATGGCCGTCCCCTCGAACGAAAAGGCGCTGGTGAAGCTGTAGGGGTCGACGACGCCATCGCCGGGCGGCGCATCGAAGAAGACACGCGCGGCAGGACCCTGCGAAGTTCCATCGGAGCCGCAGCCGGTGGCCAGGCAAGGTGCTACGGCAATCATGGCGGCGGTGCACAGAGGCCTCGTGAACGGCGGCATACGGCAAATCCTCCGGTGTCATGCCCTGGTAACTCAAGTGTCGCAATTTCGTAACATTGCGCCGGCTGGAGGCACAACCACGATGCTCCCTTGTCGGCGTTGGGCCCACCTGGCGCGTGTCGGTGGTCTCGGGCGGTTGGATGTGGGGCTACATTCGTCGGCGCGTTTACCGGGGGGCGTTTCGAGCTTCTTGCTGCGGTAGTCCCTTCGCCGACCCGACTTCGAGTCCTGGCCAGCATGCCGAAGCTGGCGCGATGCCGACCGCGCGGCCTCAGAGGAACGAATGAGCCAGGTGGGGCTGATGTTCGTCCGCGCCGCTTCTCGCTCGCGTCGCGAGATTGTCGCCGGAATGGCGATCGGCTTCGCGCCCACTCTCTTCGCCGACACCGAGAGATGCGTCGTGCACGGGATCGGACGTGCCGGGGGCAACCTCCGGCCGGCAGCGGGCG
>CALJUJ010000287.1 GCA_937975525.1 uncultured bacterium | reverse complement strand
AGCACCTGCGCCGCGCGGATGCCCGTCTGCGGGTCGCTGCTGCACGAGCGTTCGATGATGAAGTCGAGCAGCGGCCCGTCGCACAGCTCGCGCAGCGCGGACTGCGCCGTCGCGCGGATCTCCTCGCCGTCGCCGTGCGCGCCGCCGGTCGCGTGGCGCACCAGCACCAGGGCTGCTCGATAGGCCTCGAGCTCGCGCCCGAGCCGGCACAGCTCCGTCGCCTGCTCGATCGCCACGGCGACGTGGTCCGAGTAGGCGTCCACGTCGCCGGTGCGCGCCAGCAGTCGCAGCCGCGCGACGAGCGGCTCGCCCTCCGGATCGCCCGGCGCGTTGATCGGGTCCACGTCGATGCGCTTGGGCGGCTCGGGGCGCTCGACCGCGCGGGCCGTCCGCGGCGCAAGCGTCTCGGTCTGCTCCGACGCGATGTCGACGAGCGGGGCCGTCGATTCCTGGCCGAGATCGGGCAGCAGCGTGATGCCCATGCCGTTCCACGGCTCGAAGGCGCGCGTCGCGTCGAGGCCGGCCAGATCGGAGGTGTCGGAGACCTCGCGCGCGAGGATCATCGCGAGGCCCTCGAGAGCGTCGATGGTCAGCTCGGGATGCAGGAACAGACCGGCGACGCCGTGGCGCCGCATCGCGTCGGCGGCGTCCTGCCCTTCCGGCACGGTCGCACCGGTGGCCGCGACGACGTCGGCGAGCGTCAGCCGCATGTCCCGATCCTCCGATCGCGCTGCCGCCTGCATGCGTTCACCCCTGCGCCTTGTCCAACCGCAGCTTCAGCGTGCGGCCGTTGCCGTGCCGGGCTCCCGGAGGGGGGTCCTGCTCGATCACGAATCCCGCGCCGTCCACTTCGACGTGCCAGCCGGCGCTCGACGCGAGCGTGAGCGCCTCGCGCAGAGACAGGCCGACGTAGCTGGGCATTTCGTCGGCGGCACGCTCACCCCAGTGCGCCAGCGTCCAGGCTTCCGGCTGGTCTTCGATCGACGGCACCGTGGCCGGAGACCGGCGCAAGCCGGCGCGGTCGGCGAGGTAGTCGCCAATCTGGCGGAACACCGGTCCGGCGACGGTGCCGCCGTAGTAGCCCTTGCGCGGCGTGTCGATCGCCACGAGCACCGCGAAGCGCGGCGCATCCGCCGGGAAATAGCCCACGAACGAGGCGATGTAGTCGCGTCGCGAGTAGCGCCCGGTCTCCGGGTCGATCTTCCGCGTGGTGCCGGTCTTGCCCGCCACCGCGACTCCATCGATGGCCGCCGGCTTGCCAGTCCCGTCGCGCACCACCGACTCGAGCATGTCGGTGACGACCCGGGCGGTACGTGGCGACACGGCGAGACCGACCACCTGGGGTTGGTTGCGTACCACTTCGCTGCCGTCGTCGCCGACGACCCGCGAAACGACGTAGGGGCGCATCAGACGGCCGCCGTTGGCGAGCGCGGAATAGGCGCGCACCAACTGCAGCGGAGTCACCGAAACGCCGTGGCCGTAGCTGATGGTCGCCAGATGAATGGCGCGCCAGGCGGCCACCGGCGGCAGTACACCGCTCGCTTCCGCCGCCAGGTCGATTCCCGTAGGTGCCCCGAAGCCGAATGCCTGCAGCGTCGCATGGAGGCGCTCGGCGCCGAGCTCTTCTGCCGCCTTGGCGACGCCGATGTTGCTCGAAACCCGGATCACGTCTTGGAACGTCAACCAGCCCTGAGGCTCGTGATCGTGGATCGCGCGGCGGCCGATCCGGTAGCGACCGCGCTCGCAGAAAATTCGTTTCTCCGGCCACACCGTGCCCGCCTCGATCGCCGCCGCCGCCAGAAACGACTTGAACGTCGATCCGGGCTCGAAACGGTCGAGGATCGCCCGATTGCGCCAACGGCTCGGCTTGCGATGCTCGCGCAGATTGGGGTCGAACAACGGTGCGTTCGCCATCGCCAGGACCTCGCCCGTCGATACGTCCATGACGATCGCCACACCCGAGGCGGCTTCACGCTCGCGCACCGCCGTGGCCAGGGATGCCTCGACCGTGCGCTGCAGGTCGGCATCGAGCGTCAACTCGACTCGCGCGCCGCGCGGCGACTCGCGCCGTGCGTGGTTGGCGGCGACGATGTAGCGGCCGCGCGCGTCGCGCTCGACCACGACTGCTTCGGGCTCGGCGCGGAGGTAGCGGTCGAAGGCGAGCTCGAGGCCCTCGAGGCCCTGGCCGTCGATTCCGGCGAGGCCGAGGATCTGCCCGGCCAGCGGCCCGCGCGGATAGACACGCGTTCGGCTGGGCTCACTACCGACGCCGGCGAGATCGAGGTAGGCGACCGCGTCGGCCTGCGCCGGGGTCGCGTTGCGCCGCAGCCAGGCGAAGCCTTTGCCCGAGGCGAGCCGTTCGCTCACGTAGGCGGGCGAACGCCCCGCCGCGGCGGCGAGCGCCGTGACCTGAGCTTCGTCGAGGTCGGCCAGTCGGGGGCGCACGAAGATCGATGCCGACTCGACGGTCATCGCCAGCGCGTCGCCGTTGCGGTCGAGACCGGGACCGCGCTCGGCAGGGAGAACGATGGTGCGGTTGCGCTGGCGCTCGCCACGTGCGGCGAGGTCTTGCGCGTCGACGACACCGAGGCGAACGACCTGCAGGGCGGCAACGCAGAAGAAGCCGAGGAACAGCGCGGCGACGACGTAGACGCGCGGACGGCCGTCACGCGCGCTCATGGAAGCTCCTGGCGCTGCCCGGCGACGGGGCGAACCATGCCGAGCTGCTCGCGCGCGATGCGTTCGATGCGGTCGTGGCGCTGCAGCGCCTCGACCTTGGCTTCGAGGTCGCGCGCCTCGAGCTCGAGACGGCGCACCACCTGGTGGGCGGCCATTCGATCGTAGTCGAGCTCGCGTGCCTGCGAGGCGAGCCATACGTGAGCAAGCCCGACGCAGACGAGGACCGCAGCCACCACCGCGAACCAGCGGGCCAGCTCGGCGGCTTCGGCGCGGCTGCGGATATCGACGTTCGGCGGCAGCGACCAGCCGCCCGCAGCCACGGCGGCACGGCGGTGCCGGCGCGCAGGGTTCGAGGTCGTGGCGGTCGCAGACTGCATGGGTCAGATCCCGATCTCGGCGAGGAAGCTCGGATCGTCGCTGAGCACCTGCTCGTCGTCGCGGTCGATGGTGGCCCAGGCTTGCGGGTCCCAGAGTTGGAAGCGGTCGAAATCGGACACGAAGCGGACGTCCTTGCGGATGCCGGCGTAGTCGCGCAGCTCGATCGGGACGCTCATGCGGCCCTGCTTGTCGAGGGTGCAGTCGCACGCGTTGGAGAAGTAAAAGCGGCGCAGGCGAGCGACACGCGGATCGAAGCGCGCCTTGGCGCGGAATTTCTCTTCGAGCTCGATCCAGGTCGGGTAGGGGTAGACGTCGAGGCAGCGAACGTTGGGAGAGATGAAGCGGGTGATGACGACGCGGTCGTCACCATGGGTGCGGATCTCGTCGCGGAAGCGCACGGGCACACTGACCCTGCCCTTGTCGTCGAACGCATGCTCGAAGCTCCCGCGAAAACCCACAACGTTCCCCTAGACGCCAATCTGTGCCACCTTACCCCACTGGCCGGCGTTCTAGTCGAGCCTGGCGAGACTGTCAATAAAATTTAGTTGCGAAAATAAGGCGAAAGTGCAGCAGTGGCTTATGACCGGCGCTCGCCCTTGCTCCCCCTCATCGTTGCAGGCACACTCCTGCCGCCGAAGGAGGCGGCGCGGTCGCCCGCTCCGTCGTCGGAGCGGGAGGAAAGTCCGGACTCCATAGGGCAAGGGTGGCCGTTAACGGCGGCCCCGAGTGATCGGGGGAAAGTGCCACAGAGAAGAGACGGCCCGACGCCGCGAGGCGCGGGAGTCGGTGAAACGGTGACCTCGTCACCAGCGCTCGCGGAGACGCGGGCGCTCGGCAAACCCCACCCGGAGCAAGACCGAATGCAGGGAACGCGTGGCCCGCGCACCCTCGGGTGAGTCGCTCGAGCCGGCCGGTAACGGTCGGCCTAGAGGAATGACCGCGACCTTCCCGCGTGGAAGGTACAGAATCCGGCTTACAAGCCTCCTTCGGCACCTTCACTCTTCCGCCCTGCCGCTCAGTCGCCCCCGGGCTCGGGCGGTTGCCAGTACAAGATCCGATGGCACGCCGGACAGAGTCGCACTTCGTCGCGCTGGCGCTGGATCTCGTTGTACATCTGCGGGGGCAGCATCCGGTGGCACCCCTGGCAGATCCCGTTGTCGACGTCGACGACGGCGATACCGGCGCGACGTTCGAAAATCAGCTCGTAGCGATCGAGAAGAGGCGCGTCGATGCGTCCGCGCAACTCCTCGCGCATCGCCCGATCGCCCTCCAGCTCGGCGCGCATCTCCTCGAGCTGCGCTTGGCTGTTGGCGATCTTCTCCCGGGTCTGCGTCTCGATCTCGGCGAGGCTCGAGTCCGCCTGCTCCTTCGCCTCGTTCAGCGTATCCAGCATCTCCAGTGCCTCGATGACCTGTTCCTCGAGTTGCTGATTCGCTTCCTTGCCGACCTCGATCTCGTGACGGAGCGCCTGCAGCTCCTTTTCGTTGCGGACGCGATTGAGCCGCATCCGGCGGTCCTTCATCTTCAAGCCCTCGGCCTCGAAGACGTTCTCCAGCTCGCGCCGTCGCAGCTCTTGCGCCTCGGCATCGGCCGAGGCCGCCTGCGCTTGCTCGCGGCTGCGCGCGAGCTCCGACTCCAACTCCGCGATTTCGCGTTCGACCTCTTCGATGCGCTCGAGCCGTTCGCGACGCACCCGATCGATTCTCTGCAGCTTGGCCAAGTTCGCCAGCGGTGATTCTTCTGAACTATCCACGTGCTCCCTTCCTCGTGTGGTCAATGGGCCCACCAGGATTCGAACCTGGGACCAACCGGTTATGAGCCAGCCGCTCTGACCAGACTGAGCTATGGGCCCCTGGGACACGCTCGCCCATGCCGTCGGCGAGAGATTCTGCGCTGAACTCCTGTGCTTGCGTCATGTACCTGGAGAAATCAAGCGTTGCCGCCCTCCCCTGCCGTCGACCGCTTGGCCTTCGCACGCCGCAGTCGCAGGATCTCATTCGCCTCTTCGAGCCCGCGCCACGTCTCCTGCAAGTCTCCCTTGCTCTCGGCGGGCTTGATGCTCGCCATCCGCAAGCGCCGCGCCCGCCCGATGTCGGCGCGCTCACGCAGCCGCCGCAGGCAGTCGCTCGCGACCTTCGCACGGTCGGCTTCGGCCAGCGGCCCCGTGCCCAGTAGCGCCGCCGAGGCGCGCGAGCCGATCTCGTCCGGGAGCTGATCGAGCACCGTGCGCGCGTCGCCGTGCTCCTCCCAAGCGTCGAGAACCGCGTGCGCCAGGCGCATCGCATCGGCACCGAGCAACTCGGCGAGATCATCGCACTCCAGCACCACGCCACAGGCGCCGTGATCGACGACCATCACCTCGATCAACGACGCCTCCTCGCGGTTCAAGGAAGTCTCGGGCGCCGGCACTTCCGCTCGACCGCCGTCGTCGTCCGGCCGCCGCGCCGCCGCGCGTCGCGACGGCCTCGCACGCAGCTCGCGGAACATCGCCTCGTCGACCCCGAGCCGCTCGGCCGCTTCTTTCGCCAGCAGCGTGAAGCGCACCGGAGCGCCCCCGCGCGC
>CALJUJ010000286.1 GCA_937975525.1 uncultured bacterium | reverse complement strand
GCCTTCGCCGCGCTCGCTGCGCTGCACCCGCGACGCCACTGAGGGCGACGCCGAGCGCCGCCCGGGCGCGCTTTGTCACAGCCCGAGAGCGTCGGCGAGCCGCTCGCGGTGCGCGCTGGCGTCGCCGAACAGCACGGCGCTGCTCTTGGCGCGCTTGAAGTACAGGTGTGCCGGATGCTCCCAGGTGAAGCCCATCCCGCCGTGCACCTGAATGTTGTCGTTGGCGACGCGGAAGAAGGCTTCGGAGCAGTACGACTTGGCGACGTTGGCGGCGGTCGCGAGCTCGTCGTCGCGGCGCTCGGCGATGCAGAACGCCGCGTGATACGCCGCCGACTTGGCGAACTCGACGTCCACCAGCATGTCGGCGCAACGGTGCTTGATCGCTTGGAACGAGCCGATCGGCCGACCGAACTGCAGGCGCGTCTTGGCATAGTCCACCGCCATGTCGAGGACGCGCTGAGCGCCGCCGGCCTGCTCGCAGGCGAGAGCGATGGCGCCGATCTGCAGCAGGCGCTCGAGAAGGGCGGCGGCGTCGTCCGGACCGACGCGCTCGGCGCGGACCCCGTCGAGCTTCACCCGCGCGAGCTTGCGCGTCAGGTCGAGAGTAGGCAGCAGCTCGCGCTGCAGCCCGTCGGCCACCGCCTCGACGCGGAACAGGCCGAGCCCGGCATCGGTGCGCGCGGCGACGAGGAGCACGTCCGCGGTGTGGCCGTCGATCACGAACGTCTTCTCGCCGTCGAGCTTCCAGTGGTCGGCGTCGGCGGTGGCGCGCGCGGCGATCTGGGTGGGATCCCAGCCGCTTCCCGGCTCGGCGATCGCCACCGTGGCGAGCAACTCGCCGGCGGCGATGCCCGGGAGGAGCGCGGCGCACGCTGCGCCGTCGCCCGATTCGACGAGCGCGGTGGTGGCGAGGACGGCCGTCGACAGGTACGGAGCGCACAGCAGCGCCGCACCCATCTCCTCGAGGACGACCGCGAGCTCGACGAAGCCCATGCCGGCGCCGCCGTGCTCCTCCGGTACGATCAGCCCCTGCAGCCCCATCTGCGCCGCCATCTTCGCCCACACCTCGCGGTCGAAGCCGTCGTCGGTCGCCATCAGGCCGCGCACCTTCTGCTCGGTCGAGTCGTTGTCGAGAAAACGCTTCACGGTCTGGCGAAGCTCGTCGTGTTCCTGCGTGAATTCGAAGTCCATCGTTGGGTTCCGTTCGTCTCGCGGGTTGGCGTTGGGTTCCGGCTCGCCGCTGCGCTCAACCCGAGCGCGGCACGTCCTTCCAGGCGACGTTCTTGTCGGTGCGCGGTTCGCCGGGGAGGCCGAGTACGCGCTCGCCGAGGATGTTGCGCATGACTTCCGAGGTCCCCCCCTCGATCGAGTTCGCCCGCGACCGCAGGAACTGGTACTTCGCCGTCAGCGCGCGCGTCGAGCGCACCTCGGAGCCAGGGCGGCGCAGCTCGTAGCCGGGCTCGTAGACGAGCGCATCGTTGCCCATCACGTCGAGGCTGCACTCCCAGACCTTCTTGTAGAGCTCCGCCTGCGCCAGCTTGCCGACGGAACCCTCGGGGCCGGGATTGCCGTGGCGCTGCGCGGCTCGCGCGCGCTGCGACGTGAGCCGCAGCAGCTCCGACTTGACGTAGAGCTCGGCGATGTGGTCGCGCATCAGCGCGTCGGCCGCGGCCGAACGGCCGGCGCGCTCGCGGTCCTTCCAGAGATTCATCAGGAGTTGGATGGGCCCGCCACCGCGCTGGCCGGAGCCGCCGCCGAGGGCGCTGCGCTCGTTCATCAGCGTCGTGATCGCGACCTTCCAGCCGTCGCCTTCGGCGCCGAGCATGCGGTCGTGCGGGATGCGCACGTCGTTCAGGAACACCTCGTTGAACTCGGCCTCGCCGGTGATCTGGTACAGCGGACGCACGTCGACGCCCGGGCTCTCCATGTCGAGCAGGAAGTAGGACATTCCCTGGTGCTTGGGCAGGTCGGGGTTGGTGCGGGCGACGAGCATGCCCCATTTGGAGACGTGCGCCAGCGTGGTCCACACCTTCTGGCCGTTGACCACCCATTCGTCGCCGTCGCGTACCGCCCGGGTCGCGAGCCCGGCGACGTCGGAGCCGGCGCCCGGCTCGCTGAACAGCTGGCACCAGATCTCCTCGCCGGTGAACATCTTGCGCAGCACCTCGCGCTTGGTGTCGTCGCCGGCGTAGGTGAGCACCGTCGGCGCGCCCATGCCGATGCCGATCGGGTTGATCATCAAGTCGTCGTAGACGGTCTTGCAGTGCTGGCGCAGCTCGTCGTTGACCACCTGCTGCATCTTCGGGCTCAGGCCGAGGCCGCCGAACCCCTCAGGGAAGTGGACCATCGCCAGCCCGTGGTCGTACTGGGCGCCGCGGAAGGTGTACTGGTCGACCTGATCGGGGTGGACCTCGTCGAGGAGCTTGCGCACGCGGGCGCGCAGCTCGGATTCGGAGAGGGTAGCACTCATCGGATTCCTCCTTGTGGGGTGGGTTCGTTCGTGCGGATCGGGTGCGTGGCCGGACGCTGCATCGCCGTCGCGGCGACGACGGCAGCGGCGGCGAGCGCCGCGCCCACGAGAAACGCGGCGCTGAAGGCTTCGGGGCGGTTGTCGCCGCCGTAGACCATCATCAATGCGGTGATGCCGAAAGCGACGCCGATCTGGCTCGACAGTCGATTGGTCGCGGCGGCGATGCCGAGATGCTCCTCGGGGACGGCGCCCGTGCTCGCCGACGTCAGCGACGGGATCGACAGCCCGTGCCCGAGGCCCTGGAGCACGAGGCCGCAGGCGAGGGCCGCGAGCGACACGTGCACGCTGGCGAAGGCGATGATCACCAGCGACAGCGCCATGATCGCCGCGCCGACGGTGGAGGCGGCGCGCTCGCCGATGCGCGCGCCGAGGCGGCCGCCGAAGGGCGACGACACGGTCAGCGTCAGCGTGCGGATCAACATCACCGCCGCCGTGGTCGTGACCGAGTAGCGGAAGACGTTGAGGAGCAGCAGCGGCGCGATCGCGAACGCGCCCATGTAGGCGGCGCCGTTGAAGGCGTTCGAGGCGATCGCGGCGGAGAAGTTGCGCTTGCCGAAGAACTCGAGCGGCAGCAGCGGCGCCGCGGCGCGACGCTCGACCCGGGTGAAGGCGAACAGCGCGAGGGCACCGACGACGATCGAGATCCAGATCGTCGGCGCCAGCGGGCCGACGTCGCGGACCCGGCCGAGGGCGAGCATCAACCCGCCAACGCCGACGCCGAGCGTGATCACGCCGGCGACGTCGAGGCGGACGCGTTGCGGCTTTGTCTCGCGCAAGACGGCGGCGGCGAGCGCGAGCGCGAGCAGCGAGACGCCGGCCTGCATCAGGAAGACGATGCGCCAGCCGAACAGATCGACGAGCGGTCCGCCGGCGATGAGTCCGAAGGCGGGAGCGGCGGCTCCGGTCATCGACCACCAGCCCATCGCGTGCACCCGCTCGCGCGGCGGGTAGACGCCCATGATCAACGCGATCGACGTCGGTTGCGTGGCGCCGCCGACGACGGCGGCGATCGAGCGCAGGACGATCAGCGAGGTGGCGTCCCAGGCCCAGGCGGTGGCGACGGCGGTGAGTGTGGCGAGGCCGGAGCCGGCGAGAAAGACGAGGCGATGGCCGTAGAGGTCGCCGAGCTTGCCGAGGAGCGGCAGGGTGACCGCGGAGAGCAGCAGGGGCGCCGACAGCACCCAGGCGATGGTGGTCTCGCGGACGCTGAACTCGGTGGCGATGCTGCCGAGCGAGATGGTCAGGATGGTGATCGGGAACGACGTGGCGAAGGTGCCGGCGAGCGCGGCGAACAACACCCAGCGGCTGTAGGTCCCGCGTTCCTCGAGGCGGGCGACGAGACGGTCGCGCAGGCCGGCGGGCAGGGCGGGAGCGGAGGTCGGCGCGGGTGGATGCATGGAGGCGGTGGACGGCTCGGGCATGGGCTGAGCGTTCCGGCAGGTTACCAGCCACCGCATCGTTTGGATAGTGGGTTCGCTATCGATCAGTGACGTTCGTGGCGCCGGCGCTTTTCCCGGGCGGCGGTTCCCGGCTATGAGCCGAGCTCGACAGTCGAGGAGGTCTGCATGCCCGCGAATCATGAACCCTGGTGGCGTCGAACCGTCGTCTACCAGATCTACCCACGCTCCTTTGCCGACTCCGACGGCGACGGCATCGGCGACCTCGGCGGCATCCTCGGGCGCCTCGACTACCTCGCCGACCTCGGCGTCGAGACGCTCTGGCTGTCGCCCTTCTATCCGAGCCCGCAAGCCGATTTCGGCTACGACATCAGCGACTACACCGACGTCGACCCCGCCTACGGCGACCTCGCCAGCTGCGAGCGACTGATCGACGAGGCCCACCGCCGCGGCCTGCGCGTCGTGCTCGACCTCGTCCTCAACCACACCAGCGACCAGCACCCGTGGTTCGTCGCCTCGCGCGCGAGTCGCGACGATCCCAAGCGCGACTGGTACGTCTGGCGCGACGGGGCCCGCCCCGGCGGAGCGGCGCCGCCGAACAACTGGTTCAACATGATCGGCGGCCGCGGCTGGCACTACGATGCGAGCTCCGACCAGTGGTACTGGGCGCAGTTCCTGCCCTTCCAGCCCGACCTCAACTATCGCCATCCCGAGGTCCGTGAGGCGATGCTCGGCGTCGTCCGGTGGTGGATGGACAAGGGCGTCGACGGCTTCCGGCTCGACATCGTCAACGCGCTCTTCGAGGACGAGCAGTTCCGCGACAATCCGTTTCAGTGGAAGCTGCTGCCGAGCGCCGAGGACCCGAGCATGTTGTTCCGCAGCACGGAGCACACGCTGAACCACCCCGACACGCTGGCGTTCATGCGCGAGCTGCGCCG
>CALJUJ010000285.1 GCA_937975525.1 uncultured bacterium | reverse complement strand
CCAGGCGATGCCCGCCGGCGAGCTGCTCGCACTGGCGCGGCGCGGCCTGCAAGTGCAACCCGAGCGCGCCGATCTTCAGCTGCTCGAGGCGCAGGCTCTGGAGCGCCTGGGCGAGACCGAGGCAGCCCTCGCCGCCTTCCGGAGCGCGGCGGAGAAGGGCTCGGTTTCGCCCGACGCCTACGGCGGCCAGGTGCGGACCGGCGCCCGTCTCGGCCGCCTCGCCGACGCCGAGGCCGCATTGGAGCAGCTGCAGCGCCGTGATGCGGCGGCGGCACGCGATGCCGAGATCGAGCTGCGCCTGGCGCAGGCAAACCTCTACCGCGATGCCGGGCGGCCGCGGGCGGCGTTCGACGCCGCGGCGGCGGCGGCGCGGCTCGAACCGGACAACTACGGTGCACGCATGGCGTACGCGGCGGCCGCAGCGGACGCCGGCGACCTCGCCGTCGCGATCCAGGGCTACGAAGCGGCGCTGGCGCTGCGTCCGGGCGACGTCGATGCGAACCTCGGTCTCGCCGGCGCACACTTCGCCGCCGGTCGTCTCGAGGAAGCATTGGCCGCGTTCGACGCGGTGATCGACCGGGATCCCGTCAACCGCGCCGCCATCGTCGGCCGCGCCGACGTGCTCGCCGGCCTCGCCGGCCGCGCCGCCGAACGCGGCGAGCTGGCGCAGGCCCGCGACTACGCCGAACGCTCGCTGGCTCGCAGCGGCGGCGTCACCGAAGCCTTGGAGACGACGGCGCGGACCGCCGTCGACGTCGGCGCGTTCGACGTCGCCGACCGGGCGTTGGCCGGTTTGCCGGCGAGCGCCGGCGTGAGCGCCTTGCGCGAGCGCATCGAGGTACGCTCGCGCCTGGCGTCACTGACGGCGGCGGGCAGCGATGCCCCGCTCGATGAGACCCTCGCGGCGGTCGAGGACGGTCTCGATCTCGAGCCGGAGCGCGCCGATCTCCTGTTGCTGCGTGCCCAACTGCTCGAGCGCAAAGGCGAGGCCGAGCAGGCGCTGACCGCGTTCCGACGCGCGGCGGCGGTGGCCGATCCGCCGGCCGACGCCTACGCCGGCCAGGTGCGCACGCTCGCGGCTCTGGGTCGCGTGCGCGAGGCACGGGAAGCTTTCGGACGTCTGCGCGGGACCGATGCCAGCGCGGTCGAGCTTTCGCTGCTGCTCGCCGAGGCGAACGTTCTCAAAGCCGAAGGGCGTGCACGCGAGGCGCTCGACGTCGTCGCCCGAGCCCGCGAGATCGCTCCCGGCGACCCGGGCGTTCTGGCGACCGCCGCCGGTCTGCACACCGAGGTCGGCGAGCTCGATCGCGCCATCGACGCGTACCGCGCCGCCCTCGCGGCGCGCCCCCAGGATCCCGATCTGTTCATCGGCCTCGCCGGCGCCTATTTCGCCGGTGGGCAGTTGCGCGATGCGCTGCCGGCGTTCGACGAGGCGCTGCGACTCAGCCCGGGCAATCGCCGCGCCGTCATCGGCCGCACCGACGTTCTCGCCGGACTCGCGGCCGACGCCGCCCAGCGCGGGGATGCCGCCGCCGCCCGGTCGCATGCCGAGGACTCGCTGCGCGGTAGCAGCGGCGTGCCGGCGGCTCTCGAGCGCACGCTGGAGACGGCGCTGCGCATCGGGGCCTACGATGTGGCGACGGCGGCCGTTGCGGCGCTGCCTCCTGGAGTGCGGCGCGACCAGCTCGCCCGTCTGGTCGAGATCGAACGCGGCCTCGTCGCCGTTCGGGCCAACCCGCAGACCGTCGGTGCGGCGGAGCTCGCTCTCATCGACGAGGCTCTGCGCCTGCAGCCCGATCGCGTCGACCTGGCGTTGATCCGCGCCCAGGCGCTGGAGCGCAGCGGCAGCGCCGAGGCGGCGCTGCGCGCGTATCGGCGCCTCGCCGAGCTGCCGTCACCGCCAGCCGAAGCGTACGCGGGGCAAGTGCGCGTCCTGTCGGCGATGGGACGAACCCGCGAGGCAGCCCGCGTTCTCGCGACGCTGCGCGCGCGGGTGCCCGAGGCTGCGGGCGATGCCGAGCTGGTTCTGCTGCTCACCGAGGCGGAGGCGGCGAAGCGCAGTGGGCGCACGTCGGAGGCGCTGGCGGCGGCGGAGCGGGCGCTGTCGATCGCACCGGGCAACGTCGACGCGCGCATGACCCTGGCGGGCATCTATGCCGAGGCCGGCCGCCACGACGACGCGATCGCCGCCTACGAGGCGGTGCTCGCGTCGCGGCCAGGGGATCCCGTGGCGCGCCGCGGGCTCGCGGGAGCGCTGTTCGCGCGCGGCGATCTGGCCAAGGCCGCGGCGCTGTACGACGAGCTGCTCGTTGCCGATCCGAGCGATGCGGAGCTACGTGCCACGCGCGTCGCGCTCTCGGTTTCCGAGGCCGGCGCCTTGCTGCAGGCGAACCGTGTCGACGCCGCCGAGCGCCTGCTCGATCGCGCCCTGCAGCTCGATCCGGCGAACCGCGATGCGCTCGCCTTGAAGCTGCAGATCGTCGCCGGCCGCGAGCAGTGGGCCGAGGCGCGCAGCTTGATCGCCGCGGTTGGCGACCGGACCTGGCGGCGCGAGCTCGAAGGATGGCTCGCGGTCGAGGAAGGAGTGGCGAGCTGGCGTAGGGATTCCGCGTCCATGGCGACCGCCGACGTGCTGCGGCTGGTCGACCGCGGCTTGCGCGCCAACCCGGAGCGCGTCGACCTCCGCTTGATGCGCGCCCAGGTCCTCGAGCGCAGCGGCGATGGCGAGGGCGCGCTCACCGCTTACCGCGAGCTCGCGCGTCGCGACGATGCTCCGGTCGAAGCGGTCGCCGGACAGGTGCGGCTGCTCACCGAGCTCGGTCGCTTCGCCGAGGCGGAGGCGCTCCTCGATCGCCTGGTCGTCCTCCGTCCGGAGGCGGCGAACAGCGAGCGTGCCAAGCTCACACTCGCGCGTGCGACCGCCCTGCGCGGCCTCGGACGATCGCCGGCGGCGTTCGCCGCGGCGCGCGATGCGCTCGCGCTGCAGCCGGGGGACCCGGAGGCGCTGACGCTGCTCGGTTGGATCTATCTCGACACCGGCCAACCGGCTGACGCGGCGGCGAGCTTCGCTTCGGTGCTGGAAGCACGCCCGCGCGACCTGACGGCGCTGCAGGGACTGGCGACCGCGCAGGAGGCTCTCGGCGATTGGCAGGCCGCGGAGCGGACCTACCTCGAGCTGGCGGCGCTGCCGTCGGGCTCGTACCCGGTCGAGGCCCGCCAGCGCATCGAGCTGCGGCGGGCGCTCGCGCAGGTGCAGGCGTTGCGGACGGAAGGACGACTCGGGGCGGCGGCCGACTTGCTCGAGAACGTGCGCCAGCGTCAGCCGCGTGACCCCGACGTGTGGGCGTCGCTCAGCGAGGTGCGCAACGAGATGGGGCAGGCGAGCCTGGCGTTGACCTACGCCGAGCAGGGACTCAGGCTGGCGCCGGACGCCGAGCGCTTGCACCTGGCGCGCATCCGGGCGCTCGCCCGGCTCGGACGCTACGACGATGCACGGGTCGCGCTGCGCGACGCGGCCGGTCATGCCGGGCGTGCCGAGCTGGCCCGCCTCGGCAACGAGGTCGAGCGCGGGCGGGCACGCGCCGAGCGCGAGCGCTATCTCGCCGAGGGGCGGCTCGACCTCGCCTACCTGGCGCTGGCCGAAGAGTTTCAGATGGCGCCCAACGACGCCGACGTCCTGCGCGCGATCGGCTACCTCTTCTTGCAGACCGAGCAGTACCCCGAAGCCCGGCAGTTCTTCTCCCGTGCGGTGCGCCTCGAGCCGCAGGATCCCGCCGGGCAGCTGGGTCTCGCCTACGCGCTGCGCGGCGCCGGCGAGCCGGGGCTGGCGATCGAACGGATCGAGAGCGTGATGCGCTCCCGGCCGAGTGCCGATGCCGCCCTGGCCCTGGCCGAGCTCTACCACGAGCAGGGTCGCAACCATGAGTCGTCGCAGATGCTCGCGCAGGCGCGACGCCTCGGCGGCGAGCCGCGCCGCGTCCTGCCGCCGCTGCGCATCGATCAGGCACGCGCGGTGGCGCCGGAGCTCCGCGCCGAACGCGGCTCGGTGCTACCGCCGCTGATGCTGCCGGAGGGCGTGATGCGGGCCGTGCCCGATCGGCCGCCGGCAGTTCCCGTCTACGAGGATCTGCAGATGCCGGCGCAGCGCTCGATCTGGCGGGACGGCCGCCTCGGCGCGGCCGTCGTCGCCGAGCCGTTGGCCTTCGCCGATACCGGTATCGTCAACGATGCGGCGCCACCCGAGGCCTGGGCATTCGCCGGTCCGGCGCTCGATGCGCTGCGCCGCGACATCGCCGCCGAAGGTGACGGCGAGCCGATCCAGCTGGCCCAGGCATTGCCGAGCTTCGACCGGGTGATGGGCGACGTGCGCGGCGCGGCCGCGCCGGCGACCGTCCCCCCCGCCTACGATCGCGTCCAGGTGCGACCGTTGCCGGGCGCCAGCGATGCGCCGATTCGCGAGGAGATCCTGCCGCCGCGAGAGGAGCTCTACCCGGCGCCCCGCGATCGCTATCCCAGCGCCGATCCCTACTCTGCTGGCGACCCCTATGCGGCACCCGATGCCTACCGTGCGCCGGTCGCCGATCCGTACCCGCCGGTCGATCCGTACGTCGCACCGCGCCCGGCGCCGGCGCCGCGTCCGGGCGGCGCCTACGGCACGGTCGAGGACTACATCCCGACGGCGCCGCAACCGTACGCGGTGGACCCGACGCTGCCGCCGCGCCCGCGCGCGGGAGCGCCGTCGCCCTACGAAGAACGCTACCGCTACTATCGCTACGGCGACGTCGCGCCCGGCACCGCGCCGGTACCCGACACCGCGACCGTGCCGCCGGTGCTGCCGGCGCCGTATGCGCGCCGCCTGTACCTGGAACGCGAGCCGGCCGGCGCGGGTCTGCCGATCCGCGAGCCGATCGCACCGCCGGAGCCTCTCGACGCGCGCTCGCGGGCGCGGCTGACCGCTCTCGAGCGCAAGCTCGCCCGCGAGCAGACGATGAAGGTGAGCGTCGGCTTCCGCTACGACTTCCTCGACTCGGTGAGCGACGTCATCGCCGACGAGTTCGCGATCTGGCGCTTCCCGCTGTTCCTCGAGGTTCCGGCGCTGATCAACTCGCGCCTGCGCCTGACGGCCGAGCCGACGGTCGTCGACAACGGCATCGTCACCGACGCCGGCGTGGCCGGCGAGGTCGCGCTGCTGGGGATGCGACTCGGCACCGAGATCGTCCAGTTGAGCGGCGGCGTCGGCGTCACTCCGGCGGGGTTCGCGGACGATCCCGACATCACCGGGTTCGGGCGCCTGACGTTGCAGATTGCGCAGAACCTCTCGTTGACGCCTTTTTTCGAGCGCAAGCCGGTGATCGAGTCGCTGTTGTCGTACCGTGGCAACGAACGCGAGGGCATCTTCTTCGGCAAGGTGATGCAGAACCGCTTCGGCGGCACGGTGGGCTACCGCACGCCGCAGGAGATCAGCGGTGTGTTCGAGGTGGCGTACTCGACGCTGGAGGGCGTACAGGTCGAAGACAACGAGAAGATCGATGCGTTCTTCTCGATCGGCCGGGATTTCGACCTGGCCTCCGGCTACGTCGTGCGTCCCGGAGCGCAGGCCTACTTCTTCTCGTGCGACAAGGATCTGAGCGAGTCGTATCCGTTGGGGCTGGATCCCGTGGTGTTTCCGCCGGACGAGTTTCCGCCGGGCGCCGGCTACTTCAGTCCCGACTCGTTCCTCGAAGCGGTGTTGCGTCTCGACTTGAGCGGACCGTTGATGCCGTACACGTTTCCCGGGAGCACGTTCCGGGTCGGCGGTCGCGTCGGCGGCCAGTGGGTATCGGGGCTCGACACGCCGCGCTTCGCGAGCGCCGAGGGCAGCCGGGCGACGTTCGGTGGGGATGGCGGGATCGACGTGCCGTTCGGGGAGGTGGTCGTCTTCTCCGCCGGGGCGGGATTCGTGATCGCCGATCCCTACGACCGGGTGTACTTCGAGATGGCGTTGCTGTTCCCGTTGTGAACGGGAGCAGGGCGCCGCGGGGCGGGGTCGCGTGGCCGGCGACCTCGCAAGTGCTGTGCGGTATCGCGGCCGGGGCGACGTTGGCGGCGCGGCTGAAATCCGCCGGGAGAGGGCGATGTGGCTGAGGTACGCCACGGCTGGACGTACGAATGGGTGCCGACCGGTGCGACGCATGTTCGGAATTGTGCGGAGGGCGCAGGCCACGTCGGGGCGGCGGGAACCGGGTGCGCCGTGGCCTGGATCTTGCTGCCACGCATTCCCAGCACATCATGGGGAACCGAGCATGAGCCAACGCGCAGTCGAAAGAGTTCTCGGTCGTCTGGTCACGGACGGCCGCTTCCGCAACGAGTTTTTCGAAGAGCCGGCGCAGGCTTGCGCAAACGAGGGGCTCGACCTCAGCCGCACCGAGATGCAGGCGCTGCTGCGGGTCGACGAGAACGTCTTGAAGGCCTTCGCCGCCGCGGTCGACCCGCGGATCTGGCGCGAGCTGCCGGCGGCCGACGAGGCCTGATCGGCACGAGGAGAGGAAGATCAGCATGGATGCGACCCACACCGCGGCAACGTCCGACGAGATCCTGTCGCTGCCCGCCGGGCTCGAGCGCGCCGTCTACAGCGGCCGACTCGCCTCCGAGCTCGTCGACCGGCGCGCGTTCAACGGAGCCGGCGACTTGCTGCTGTCGCTGATCGAGGTCAGCCGCGAGCGGTTCTTCACCCCGCCCGAGCGGGTGCGCGAGATCGGCCGCCGCACCGGCGAGCGGGTCTGCCGTCGACTCGCCGAGCGTTTGCAGCAGGAGTGGGGCGTCGCCGAAGTCTCGGCGTTGCCGTGGTCGGTGTTCAAGACCCTCGTCGGCCAGCTGAGCGACGGGCTCGGGCTCGGCATGCTCGACCTCGCGGCCGAGGAGAAGTCGGGGTTGATCCGTGTGCGCGCCTGGCACTGGCCGTTGCCGGCGGCGGCCGACGACGAAGGGCTCGTCTATGTGATGCTCGAGGGTTTCGTCAGCAGCTTGCTCGAGGCGGTGAGCCCGTGTGCGCTCGAAGCGGTGCAGGCGAGCTCGACCGAAGGCGGCGACGACGTCTGCGAGTTCGTGGTCGGATCACAGCAGGCGGTGCGCCTCCATCTCGAGGGCGAAGCCGGCGCGCGCAGCGGCGGCAGGGCCGACGAATGAGTGCCGGAGACGACAAGAAGCGAGGCGACCTGCCGCCGAACGACCTCACGCGGCTCGCCCAGCGCGACATCGGCAAGGTCGCGCGTCTGTTTCGCGACAGCGGGTTCCGCTACCGCGTCTTCGACTCGGAGACGGGCGAGCATCAGGTAGTCGACCCGGTGCGGCCGCTGCCGCCGATGGATCACGTGC
>CALJUJ010000284.1 GCA_937975525.1 uncultured bacterium | reverse complement strand
AAGCTCGACCGCAGCGCCGGCGGCACCGCCGTCGAGAAGCCGGCCAAACGTTCCAGCTCCACTTCTAGATCCCGCACCGCTCCGAGCACGCTTCCCAGCCACTTCAGCTCGCCGCGCAAGGTCGCTGCCAGGGCCTCCGGAATGCCCGGCGCCAACGCCTTCACCAGCGCCCGCAGGCGCCGCACGGCGACCCGCATGTCGTGCAGCGCCTCCGGATCCGCGCCGCGGCGGGTACCCGGGTCGTGCGCACGAACCTTCGCCAGCTGCCGCGCCGCCAGAGTGCGAGCCGCCTCGGTGACGCTGTCCTGCGGGCGCAGCGCCGCGGGGCGCGCCGTCGGCTCCCGAAAACCGTGGAGCAGCGCCAGGCCTCGCGCGAACTTCGTATCGTCGGAGACGTGCAGGGCGTAGCGCTGGCGCAGTGCCGCTACGACCCGCTCGAGATCCTCGACGCTACCCGCCTGCTGCTCGAGCTCGAGCTCGTGGTAGCGATCCTCGGGGCCGGGATCGACGCCGTGAAGGTGCACCGTATCGAGCGCGAGCTCGGCGAGCGGCGCCGCATCGTCGCCGCCCTCCGCCGGCAGCAGCGAGCGCCGCCGCCGCAGGATGTCGGTGACCAGCACGACGCGCAGCGGCCGCCCGGCGATCAGCGACGCCAGCGGCTCATGCAGCTCAGGCGCGTCGAGCACGTACGGAAACTCCGGGGCCCGCCGCAGCGGCACCGTCAGCTCGGGGCGCCGGTGGATCGCACCGCTCACGCTGCCGCGCCACTTCGCCGTCAGCTCCCAGCGCTTGCCCGCCCGGCGCAATCGCAGCGCCACCCCCTGACGAGCCAGGGCCAGATCGGCGGTGTCGAGATAGAGAGTGTGCAGGCGCTGCGAGCGTTCCGTGCGCAGCCGATAGGTTCCGATCTCGGACAGGCGCGCGATGGCGCGAAGGTCGGCGACGCGCGGCACCAGCAGCTTCGCCTCGACCTCGGCGGGCACGGCCTTCCCCATGCTCTACCCCAGCCGGCCGCCCTTCAGCCCGAGCCGGCCGCGACGCGGCCGCCAGGATCGGCGCCCGGTCCGATCTCGAAGTCGACCTCGCAATCGAGCAGTTGCGCGAGCAGGGTCGCGCGGCGGTGCCCCTCCCAGATCTCCATGCCGGCGTCGTCGCCACCAGTACGCAACGCGATGGTCAAGTGACCGTCGCGACGCGCGGCCGACAGCCCGCGCACGACGCCGTAGTGCGTACGATCGAGACCGTCGGCGAGTCGGAGGATCGCGGTGAGGCCGCGCACCGTGCGGCGGTCCTGCTTCGACAGCGCCGCCAGCTCCGGATCGGATTCCTTAGGCAGCGCCTTGCGATGGTAGCGCGCGACGAGGGCGATGATCTCGATCTCGTCGCGGCGAAACCCGAGCAGCTCGCAGCTGGTGATCAGGTAGTACGTGTGGTGCTGGTGATCCTTGTGGCGGATGTGGTGCCCGATGTCGTGCAGCAGCGCGGCATGCTGCAGCAGCTCCCGAGCTTCCACCGGTAGCCCGAGGTCGGCGCCGAGCTGATCGAAGAGTTGCTCGGAGAGGGCGACGACGTGCTCGGCATGGCCGGCGTAGTCGCCGAAGCGGCGCCGCAATCGGGCGACACTGCGTCGCCGCGGATCGGCGTAGTGCTCGGCGTCGGCGATCTTGCGCGGGTGACGGGCGATGAAGTCGAGCAGCACCCCCTCGCGCAGGGCCCACGTGCAGCCGACCAGCTTCACCGCGCGCACCGTGCGGAGCACGTGGTCCGCGACCAGCGCCCCGGGGATGATCATGTCGACGCGCTTGCTGTCGAGACCCTTCATCTGCGAGCGCGTCCGGCGGTCGGCTTTCTGCAGAACTCGACGTAGCAGCGAGATCTCGTCGGCACCGACCTCGAAGTTGTCGAGATAGCCTTCGGGCGACGTCCCGCGCCGATGACCGGCCAGCGCGATGAGGTTGAGCATCGTTCCCGAGGTACCGATGACGCGGCGCACGCCGCGGCCGCGGAACTTGGCGAGGATCGGTGCGAGCTCGGTCTCGACGTGCGCGGCCAGCGCCTTCAGCGATTTCGACGACGGCGGGTCGCCCTCGAGGAAGCGCTCGGTGAGGCGGGTGACGCCGAGCTTGACGCTGTGCAGCGCCGACGCCTTGCCGTCCTCGACGAGGATGAGCTCGACGCTGCCACCGCCGATGTCGACGATCAGCGTCGGCTCGTGGCGGACGTCGAGGGCATGGGAGACGCCCAGGTAGATCAGGCGAGCTTCCTCGCGGCCGGGGACGACGTCGATGCGCAGGCCGATCTCGTCTTTGGCGCGTTTGACGAACTCGCCGCCGTTGGTGGCCTCGCGGACGGCACAGGTGGCGACCGCCTGGATGCGCCCCGCACCCTGGCGCTCGGCGAGGGTCTTGAAGGCCGCCAGCGTCTGCAGGCCCGCGGCCATCGCCTCGTCCGAGAGCTGGCCCTCGGTCAGCGTGCGACTGCCGAGGCGAACGTTCTCCTTGGCGCGGTCGAGGACGCTGAAGCGCCCGTCGGCCTCGATTTGGGCGACCACCAGATGGATCGAGTTGCTGCCGATGTCGATTGCTGCGACCCGCATTTTTTGAGCCACCGCCCCGCTCCCCTCGTCCGTCGCACGCCGCACCGCCGCACCGGGCGGCTCCTCGCCGGACCCTAGCGCAAGTGGCAGCCGATGGAAACGGAGAATGCCCGCGGGGGGCTCCGAACGCTCCGGCGAGCGTTCGCGAAAGAGCAGCGACCGCGCCGCCGCCGGGCTGCACCCGGCACCGTTGTCGGAGCGTCGGCCGCCGCGGTATGTGTCGCGCCATGTGGAGAATCTCCCTGCCGGCACGCATCAACGTCGTCGGCAGCCCGACCGACGCGGTCGAAGGCGCCTATGCGACGATCTCGGCCGCCGTCGACGTGCGCGGCGGCGCCGTCGTCGAGCCCGGCGACGGGCTCGTCTTCCGCCGCGCGACGGCCACCACGGATCGCCGCGCAGCGCTCGAGCCACGCGCGGAGCGCCGCTTCGCCTGCGGCCCGATCGTCGACCCGCAGGGCTTCGACGTCGAGGCCGCCGCGGTCAACGCCTTCCTGCGCCACGCCCCCGAGCTCGGCGACCGCATGGCGGACGGCTGCATGACGGTGACGACCGCGACCGACGTCCCGGCCTCGAGCGGCATGGCTGGATCTTCGGTGTTGGTGCTGGCCGTTCTCGCCGCGCTGCGCGCGCGCTACGCGCTCGATCCGCATCGCTTCAACGACTACGTCCTGGCGGAGATCGCGCAGCGGGCCGAGGAGCACGACCTCGGCGTCGTCTGCGGCTTCGCGGACCGCTACGCGCCCGTCCTCGGCGGCGTCGCCTACATCGGCTACCACGGCAAGCTCTGGCACGCGCCGCTCGGCGACGAGCCGTTCGCCACCTACGAGCCGCTCGGGCCGCGCTGCCCGGAGCTGACGTTCTGCGTCGCGACCACGGGCGTGCAGCGCGACTCGGGCTCCGTGCACGCGCCGATGCGGGCGCGCTACCTCGAAGAGAGACGCGCCGGCCGCGGGCCTCTGCTCGAGCTGGCGCGCGCCCTCGGCGAGACGGCCTGGCGCGGCAAGATCGCGTTGCTCGCGCAGGATCTCGCCGAGCTCGGTCGACAGATCGATCGCAACCAGGAGCTCGTCGACAGCTTGATGCGGCATTGCGGATTTTCCGCCGGCGCCGGCGACGAGGTCGGCATCCTCGTGCAAGCCGCCAAGCGGGCGGGCGCCCTCGGCGCCAAGCTCACCGGCGCGGGCGGCGGCGGTGCCATCTTCGCCCTGCCCGCTGCCAACGCGACCGAAGCCGTGCTCGAGGGCTTGCGCGGCGCGGGCGCCGACGCGGGGCTCATCGAGGGTGGCGCCTTCGCAGGCGCCGCCAACGACGTCGGCGTGCGGGTCGGGCCGGACCTGGCCACCGACACCTGACCTGCTGGATCAGTGCTCGCGCTTGCGCAGCTTGACCTGCAGCGGCGTACCGCTCAGGTCGAACGCCTTGCGAAAGCAATTGTGGAGGTAGCGTTCGTAGTCGGGCGTGACCTGCTGCGGTTGGCTGACGAAGAGGGTGATCACCGGCGGTGCGCTGCCCGTCTGCGTGGCGTAGAAGAAGCGCGGCGGCCGTCCGCGCACGGCGCGCGGCGCATGCGCCTCGACCGCTGCGTTGAGCACGCGATTGAGGTCGGACGTCGCCATCACCCGGCGGTGGTGATCGACGACCTCCTCCAACGCCGGGAACAGGTTCGACAGGCCCGTGCCCTCGAGCGCCGGGAGCGCCACCTTCGGCACGTCGGCCAGGGTCGGGTACTTGTGCGCCACGGCCGCGAAGTGGCGCTTGCGCGAGTTCGACTCGGCCGGCAGTGCGTCCCACTTGTTGAAGACGAGCACCAGCGCGCGCCGGCGCTCCCAGGCATAACCGGCGATGCGCGCATCCTGGTCGGTCATCCCCTGCGTCGCGTCGACGACCAGCGCCGCGACTTCGGCACGCTCGAGGGCGCTGAGAGCGCGCACGGCGCTGACGCGTTCGACCAGCTCGATCACCCGCGAGCGCCGGCGAATGCCGGCGGTATCGACGAGGACCCACGGGCGGCCGTTGCGCTCGAACGGCGTATCCACCGCGTCGCGCGTGGTCCCGGGCGTGGCGTCGACGATCGACCGGTCGTAGCCGACGATCCGGTTGAGCAGCGACGACTTGCCGGCGTTCGGCCGTCCGACGAGGGCCAGGCGCACGGGCTTCACGCCGGCTTCGGCCGGTGCCTCCTCGGCTGCGGGCAGCGCTTCGAGCACGTGGCGAAACAAGGTACCGACGCCGATACCGTGCGCCGCCGAGATCGCCAGCGGCTCGTCGATGCCGAGTGCGTAGAACTCGGCGATGCGACCTTCGTGGCCGGCGTGGTCGATCTTGTTCACGGCGAATACGACCGGCTTCTCGAGCCGGCGCAGGCGATCGACGAGGACGCGATCGTCGGGATTGAGCCCGGCGCTACCGTCGAGCAGCACCACGACGGCGTCGGCCTCCTCCGCGGCGAGTGCACTCTGGGCGCGCACCGACTCGGCGAGCGTCGAGCCGTCGGCCTCCTCGAATCCGCCGGTATCGACGACCAGAAAGGTGTGGCCGCCGGCGCGTCCGACACCGACGTTGCGGTCGCGGGTGACGCCCGGCGTCTTGTCGACGATGGCGGTGCGGCCGGGCACCAAGCGATTGAACAAGGTCGACTTGCCGGCGTTGGGACGACCGACGATCGCGATGATCGGCAGTCGCGCGTCGCGCTCCGCTTCGTCGCTCGGGCCGACCACGTCGTCGCCGTGCTCGTCCATCAAAGTCCCATCTCGTCGAGGCGGCGCGGGTTCGAGGTCCATTCCTCGTCGACGCGCACGAACAGCTCCAGGTACACGCGTCGTCCGAGGATGCGCTCGGCTTCGACGCGGGCGGCGCGCCCGATCTCACGGATACGGGTGCCGCCGGCGCCGATGAGGATTCCCTTCTGCGAGCGGCGCTCCACCTGAATCGCCGCAGCGACGACGGCGAGGTCGCCGCGCTCCTCGAACTTCTCGACGACGACGCCGACCGCGTACGGAACCTCCTGGCGTGTCTGCAGCAGGACCTGCTCGCGCACGACCTCTTCGACGAGCGTGCGTTCGGTCTGATCGGTGATCGTGTCGTCGTCGTAGTAGCGCGGCCCCTCCGGCAGGAGACGGGCGAGGACGGCGATGAGCTCGTCGACGTTGGCGCCGTCGAGCGCGCTGACCGGGACGATCTCGGCTTCGGGCAGCAGCTCACCGAGCTCGCCGAGTTGCGGCAGCAGCTTCACCCGTGCGCGGCGATCGATCTTGTTGAGGGCGACGCACAGCGATCGCTGACACGAGCGCAGGCGCTCGCACAGTTCGCGATCCTCGGCGCGCAGGCCGGTGAGCGCATCGACGACCCACAACACGACGTCGGCGTCGGCGATCGCGCCTTCGGTGTCCTTCACCATGCGCTTGTTCATCAGCGAGCGCGGCCGGTGCCAGCCGGCGGTGTCGTAGAACAGCATCTGCGCATCGGGCAGGGTCGTGACGCCGAGGATGCGGCGCCGCGTCGTCTGCGGTCGCGGACTGACGATGGCGATCTTGGTGCCGACGAGGCGGTTGAGCAGGGTCGACTTGCCGACGTTCGGGCGGCCGACGATGGCGATGCAGCCGGAGCGATGGCTCATACGCGCTCCTGCGGATCGAACACCTTGCGGTGCTCTTCGACGGCGAAGCGGTCGGTCATGCCGGCGATGTAGTCGGCGACGACGCGGGGTCGATCCTCGCCGTCCTCCCAGCGTGCGGCGACGTGCGGCGGCAGCTGCGCCGGCTCGGCCATGAACACGCGAAAGAGGTCGCGCACGACTCGTTGCGCCTTGGAGATCATGCGCACGACCCGGTAGTGGCGGTAGAGATTGCGCATCAGGAACTCCTTGAGCTCGAGCCGCTTCACCTCGAGCTCGTCGCTGCAGCGCACGATCGGCTTGCCGTGGGCGCGACCGGCCTCGACGGAATCGATGCCGTGCGCCGCGAGGCGGTCCTCGGTCGCCGCCACCATGTCGGTGACGAAGCCATCGAGCAGCGCCCGCTGCACCTGGTAGCGCTGCACCGAGAACGGCGCGTCCGGGAAGGCGTCGGCGATGCGCGCGAACGTCTCGCGCCACAGGGTCACCGACTCGAGCTGCTCGGGTTGCAGCAGGCCCGACTGCAGGCCGTCGTCGATGTCGTGGCTGTTGTAGGCGATCTCGTCGGCGTAATCGACGAGCTGGGCCTCGAGGCACGGCGCGCGTCCCGGCTCGAAGTCGTGCGCGATCGGTCGATCGTAGGGGGGCGAGTGCTTGGCGATGCCCTCGCGCACCTCCCAGGTGAGGTTGAGGCCGTGAAACGTCGGATAGCGCTCCTCGAGCAGGTCGACGATGCGCAGCGTCTGGGCATTGTGCTCGAAGCCGCCGTAGGGCTCCATTTCCTCGTTGAGCACGCGCTCGCCGGCATGACCGAAGGGGGTGTGCCCGAGGTCGTGCGACAGCGCGACCGCCTCGGCGAGGTCCTGGTTGAGGCGCAGCGCGCGCGCCGTGGTACGGGCGATCTGTGCGGCCTCCATCGTGTGCGTGAGTCGGGTGCGATAGTAGTCGCCCTCGTGGTTGACGAACACCTGGGTCTTGTACTCGAGACGACGGAACGCGGTGCAGTGGATGATGCGGTCGCGGTCACGCTCGAACGGCAGCCGCCACGGGTGCTCGGGCTGCGGGTGCTGGCGACCGCGGCTGTCGCGGCTGCGCATCGCGTACGAGGCGAGAAGCGCGTCCTCCGCGTCGAGCC
>CALJUJ010000283.1 GCA_937975525.1 uncultured bacterium | reverse complement strand
AGGCGCACGGCGCGACAGTTCGGACCCTCGACCACGAACAGCAGCGAGGCGCCGCCCGTCGGGCCGGCGATGGCGGTTGCCCGACGAATCGAGTCGTTGCCGGCCTCGCGCACGTCGCGAAAGACCTCGGTCCAGGACGGCGTCGGGCCGTCGCGGCGGCGCAGTAGGAGCGTGCCCAGCGATGCATAGGCTTCGCCATGAGCCGTGGTGAGGCCCATGACCCGCGGGTTGGGGCGGGCATCCGGGATCACGTACTCGGCCGCGGCTGCCCAGACGATGTGGCCGGGGCGATCCGGGTCGTAAGCCCCGCGGTAGATGCCACCGCCGGCGCCGGAGCGTCCGACGCCCGCTCCGGCGAACAGGTGGGAGATACCCGTGATCGCATCGGTGTGCGCGACGATGCTGCGCGCGTCGACCTTGCTGCGCGCCCCGGCAGCGGCGCGGACGACCGGCTGCAGCCCGGTCGCCACCCAGTCGCCTGCAGCGCCAGCGCTCCGCAGGTAGATCTCACCCCCGCCGCTGACGGCGGCGAGAAAGGTCGCCGGCTCCGGTAGCGGACGGCCGATGAAGTCGGTCGCGAAGCGAACCGTGTCCAGGAAGACGATGCGTGGCGCATCGCCCGCTTCGTTTGCCGGAACCTCGAAATCCACGCGCCAGCGACCGTCGGGGCGGTCGAGCACCAGGACCTGGCTCGAGACGTCGGGGTCGGGGCTCTCGATCTGCGTGTTGCGGCGCAGGCTGGTGCCCGCGAAGATCTTGCCGTCGAAGGCGAGCAGCGCGTCGACCTCGACGCCGCCCATCAACCGACCGTTCTCGTCCTCGCTGCCGGCGAGGAAGCTCCAACGGTAGCCATCGCCGGGCGAGACGAGGGGGCTGCCTTGCCGATCTTCGTAGGCGAGCACGCGCACGCTTCCGTCTTCCAGCGTGGAGCCTTCGATCCGCACCTGGCGTCCGATGCGGTAACGCAGCTCGCTCGACTTGTTGGAGTCCGCCAATACGACCGGTTCGCCGCCCACAGGGGCGATCGCGAGGGTGCGGGGGTGGCCGCCATCGTGGCGATCGTGGACGACGATCGTACCGGCGACGTCGACGTCCGCCGCCATCGATTCGGGCAGGGGCGCCACGGCGACTTCGTCGTCGAGCTCGTACGAGGCGAGGTAGATCGTGCGGAGAAACTCGATGCCCAGCTGGACCGTGCCGCGCACGCGGACCGTGCGTCCGGCGTCGTCGGCGAGGGCGCGCGCCAGCGCTCCTTCGCCGAAGTAGATGCGCTCGCGTCCGTCGATGGTCCATACCGAATCGGGAGCGCGGACGATGGCGACGCCGACTTCGCGTGGATGGCCGTCGGGGTGTCGCGTGATCACGACCACCTCGCCCTCGTAGGCCGTGAGATCAGGGTCGAGCGTCTCACGGCAGGTTTCGAGGCGTTCGTGCAAGGCGCTCGGTCCGGCCGATGCAGAGCATGTGCCTCGTTGGGCGCCGCGCGCGTAGGCCCGACGGAGTTTGGCTTCGCAGCGATCCGAACCGTCTTCCGTGAATTCCGAGCCCACCCGGGCAGCGGCGGCGTTACGCTGCATGCACTGCAGATAGCGACCGGCGGCGCGGATGCGTACGGCGTCGCAACGTGCGGTTGCGCCGTCGATGCCGATCGCAGCGTCACTGGCGTGGATCGTGGCAACCGCGGAGTCGATGCACTGCGCCACGCCGGCGCGCTGGAGTCGATCGTCGTTCGGGATCTCGCAGGGAAGCCCCCATGCCTCGATCGCTCGAAAGGCCCGGATCAGGCTGCTGTCGCAAGCCATCGTGTCGGCGCGCCCGCCGACGAGGAGTGCGAGGGCCTGTGCGCGCCCGAGGCAACGCGCGTAGCTCCCCGACATCCGCTGCTTGGCGGCACCGCAGAGATCCGGAAGCGTCGACGTGGCGTCGCTTTCGTCCGGTAGGCAGGCGCCGAGGCCGAGGAAAATCAGCGCGCTCGATGCGCAGAGGCGAAGCAGGAAGGACATCATGAGAGAACCGCGCCCGATTGGCCGTCGTTGATCATGCCTCATGGGTCGCCTTCACGTCGAGGGCGTATTGCAGACGGGATGCTTGCTTTCGAGCAGCGAATCATTGCCGCTGGCAGACCACCTGGACGAAGAGGAGCGAGAG
>CALJUJ010000282.1 GCA_937975525.1 uncultured bacterium | reverse complement strand
TCCGTCGCGCCAAGGTCGAAGCCCAGCTCAGCGAATTGACGCCGCGCGAGAACGACGTGCTGGCTCACATCAAGATGGGGCGCACCTCGCGCGAGATCGCCGAGTTGCTCGACCTCAGCCCGCGCACCGTCGAAGGTCACCGCCAGGTAATCCTGCGCAAGCTCGGCGTCGGCTCGGCCACGCAGCTCGTTCGCCTGCTTCTGTCGATCGAAAAGTAGACACGCACCGGCGTCGACCGATAGCTTTGCGTCGCAATCGTCACACCGACCGGCATTGCGACTCGGAACCGCGGAGGACGCTGATGAAACACGTGCTGATCACCGGAACGTCGAGCGGCTTCGGCCTGGTCTCGGCGGTCGAGCTGGCACGCCGCGGCTGGCGCGTCACCGCGACCATGCGCAATCTCGCCAAGCGCGAGCCTCTCGACGCCGCCGTCCGCGGGGCGGGCGTCGCGGATCGCGTCGACGTCGGCACGCTCGACGTCACCGACGGCGCGTCCATCGCCGCGGCCTGGGAGCGGGCGACCGCGAGCGGCGACGGACGCGTCGATGCCATCGTCCACAACGCCGGCGTCGCCGTCGGCGCCGCCTTCGAGGACCTTCCCGAGCCGGAAGCACGCCGGGTCATGGAAACCAACTTCTGGGGTGTGCTGGCCCTGACCCGCGTCGCCTTACCCACCCTGCGTCGGCAGCATTCGGGTCGCATCCTGGTCGTCTCGAGCAATTCGGCCTACACGGGCGAGCCGGCGAACGGCATCTACTGCGCATCGAAGTGGGCCGTGGAAGGGTGGGCGGAGTCGCTCGCGTTCGAGGTCGAGCCGTTCGGAATCGACGTCGTCCTCGTCGAGCCCGGCCCCTACCGTACCGAGATCTGGGGCAGCTCGCCGCGGATTCTACCGGACGGCAGCCCGTACACGGCCTACCTGCGCCGCCTCGAGAAGGCGATCGAAGCGCACGTCGAGAAGGACGCTCGCGACCCGCAGGAGGTGGCCGACGTCATCGCCGACGCGCTGGAGGTCGCGCGGCCGCGCTTTCGCTATCCGGTGAGCCCGCAGGCGAAGATCGGCTATCTCCTACGAGGCATCCTACCGGCAACACTGCACCGACGCATCGTCACCCGCATGCTCGGGCTCCGCGGCGGCAGCGACGATACGCCGCCCTAGCGGCGACGCGGAGCGCGAGTCACTTCCACTCCTCACGCTCGCCGAGCTTGCGCACGACGAAGTCGACGAAGGCGCGGACCTTGGCCGGAATCGGCGCCCGATGGGGACGCAAGACCATGAGGGAGAGGTCGGCATCGAGCGCCTCGGCGAGGACTCCCTCCAGCCGGCCGGCGCGGATGTCTTCGGCGACGAGGAAGGCGGGCAACAGGGCGACACCCTGGCCGGCGACCGCCATGGCCCGCATCGCCCACCCGGCGTTGGTGCGCAGCCTCCCCCGCGGGAAGATGGATTGCTTGCGTCCGCGCCAGCGAAACGTCCACGCCGAGGGCTCGGCGAGGTACTCGTAGAGGATGCAGTCGTGGTCGTGCAGGTCGCTCGGCGACTGCGGACGGCCGCGGCGAGCGAGGTACGCGGGTGATGCGCAGAGGACCATGCGACAGACGCCGAGGCGGCGCACGGCCAGCGACGAGTCGCGGGCGCGCGCGATGCGGATGACCGCGTCGCGCTCCTCGTGAACGAGATCGACGAGACGGTCGGTGAGCTCGAGATCGAGGCCCAGCTCGGGATGCTCGGCGACGAACTCGGCCGCGAAGTCGCAGAGGAACTGTCGTCCGAATTCCTGGGGGGCCGAGATGCGCAGCTTCCCCGTCGGCGCCGCGTGGAGATCGCGAATCTCCGCGTCCATGTCGGTCAGCTCCTCCAAGAGCCGGTCGACTCGTTGCCGGTAGCGTCGCCCGAGCTCGGTGAGGACGACGCGGCGGGTGGTTCGGTGCACGAGGCGGACGCCGAGGCGGCGCTCGAGAGCTTGTAGCTGCTTGGTCACCGTGGACGGTGCGACGCCGAGCTCGCGCGACGCTGTGGCCAGGCTTCC
>CALJUJ010000281.1 GCA_937975525.1 uncultured bacterium | reverse complement strand
TGGCCTTCGCCTACGTGCTGGTTCGACTCGTCCGGATGGCGGAAGAGGCCGGGTCGGAACAGCCCTTTGCCGGTCTGGTGCTGCTCGGTATCTTCGGGGCCTGGCTCGTCCACATCTTCGTCAATAGCGGCATGACCAGTGGCGTCGTACCGATCACCGGGATCCCGCTGCCCTTCGTGAGTTACGGCGGGACATTCCTGTTCATGTCCTGGGTGGCCGTCGCCGTTGCCGTGAGAGTGGCAAACGAGCGACCCTAGACCCACGGGTGGGGCCCGGGCGAGGAGGGCCGTGCGGCCCGCGTCGCCTGGCTCGGCCTGCTGATCGAGCACGGCTACGCCGCCCGCACCATCCCCAAGGAGTACGGCGGCTTCGGCGCCGAGCCCGACATCCTCGCATCGCGCATCATCGCCGAGGAGTTCGCCCGCGCGGGCGCCAGCACCGGCATCGCCAATCAGGGCGTGTCGATGCTCGTCCCGACCCTGCTCGAGCTCGGCACCGAGGAGCAGAAGCAACGCTGGATCGCGCCCACGCTGCGCGGCGAGGTCATCTGGTGCCAGGGCTACTCGGAGCCCGGCGCCGGCTCCGATCTCGCCAGCCTCAAGACCTCGGCCGTCATCGACGGCGACGACTACGTCATCAACGGGCAGAAGATCTGGACCTCCACCGCCAAGGACGCGCACATGATCTTCTGCCTCGTGCGCACCGAGCCGGAGGCCAAAAAGCACCAGGGCATCTCCTACCTGATCTTCTCCATGGACACGCCCGGCATCGAGGTGCGTCCGCTGGTCGACATGACCGGAACCGCGGGCTTCAACGAAGTCTTCTTCACCGACGTCCGCGTGCCGCGCTCGCAGATCGTCGGCAAGCCGGGCGAGGGCTGGATGGTCGCCAACGCCACGCTCACCCACGAGCGCGGCATGCTCGGCAACCCGAACCAGGCGCAGGAGCGGCTGGTGGCGATCGCCGAGCTCATGCAGGAGGAGACGATCGACGGCCAGCGCCTGATCGACAATCCGATCTACCGTGACCGCCTGGTGAAGCTGCAGGCGCGCGTCTACGCCATGCAGGCGAACGGCCTGCGCGTGACGACCTCGCGCCTCAAGCGCGAGAGCCCGGGCCTCGCCGGGCTCATCGTCAAGCTGCAGGGGTGCGAGCTCAACCACCAGCTCGCTGCTCTCGCCATCGATGCGCTCGGCGAGCTCGGCGCGCTCTACGGCAAGAGCCCGTACCTGCGCGACGGCGGCAGCTGGCAGTTCCGCTACATGTTCGATCTCGGGCTCATCATCGGCGGCGGCACGGGCCAGACCCAGAAGAACACCATCGGCGAGCCCGGCCTCGGCCTGCCGCGCGAGCCCAAGCCCGCGGCGGTGTGAGGGGAACGCAATGGAATTCGCTCTTTCCGAAGACCAGGTGGCTCTGCAGGAATCGGTGCGCGCCTTCCTCGAAGGCAGCGCGCCGCTCGACAAGGTCCGCCTCGCCGCCGACGGCGACGCCGCCGTGCGCGACGAGATCGCTGACGGCCTCGCCGAGCTCGGCGTGCCGCTGACCCTGATCCCCGAAGCCCACGGCGGCCTCGGCCTGTCGCTGCTCGACGCCGCGCTGGTGCAGGAGATGCTGGCTCGGTACGTCGCGCCGGCGCCGTTCACCGCCCCGGCGGCGATGGCCGTCGTCGGGCTCGCTACGGCCGGCTCGGCCGAGCAGCAGGCCGCGTGGCTGCAGCGGATCGCCGCCGGCGACGCGCGTTTCGCCGTCGCCGTGAGCGAGCGGACGGGTGCTCGCGAGAACGCTGCCGTGCACGCGCGCGACGGCGAGCTCTCCGGCAAGGCGATGTTCGTTCTCGATGCGGGCGGCGCCACGCACGTGCTGGCCGCCGCCGGCGACGGCCGCCTGCACGTCGTCGCCGCCGGCGCTCCCGGAGTGGCCATCCAGTCGCTGCCGACGATCGACCGCACCCGCGACGTCGCCGAGGTCGTCTTCGACGGCGCGGCGGCGGAAGCTCTCGGGGAGGGGGACGCCGCCGTCGTCGACCGCGTGGTCCGCGTCGGCCGGGTGCTGCTCGCCGCCGATACGCTCGGCGCGGCACAGCGCATGCTCGACGACTCGGTCGCCTACGCCAAGGAGCGCAAACAGTTCAATCGGGTGATCGGCAGCTTCCAGGCGGTGAAGCACATGTGCGCGGAGATGGCCGCGGAGATCGAGCCGGCGCGGGCGCTGGTCTGGCATGCCGCCCACGCCATGGAGAGCGACCCCGCCGAAGGACCGCTGCTCGCCGATCTCGCCAAGGCGCACCTCGCCGAGGTCGGCACCTTCGTGGCGCGCACGGCGACCGAGGTGCACGGCGGCATGGGCTTCACCGACCTGCTCGGCCTGCACTATTGGTTCAAGCGCATCGGCCTGAACCGCCAGCTGCTCGGCAGCCCGGAGCGCGTGCGCGAGGACGCCGCCCGACTCCAGGGGTGGGTCGGGCAACACGGCGCATGACGCGCGACGACTGTCGCTTCTGCCGCGGCCTCGCGCACTACCAGCGCATGACCGCGACGCCGGAACCGCAGCCGCTCGGCGGCATGTTCGTCGCCGACCTGCCGACGTCGGTCGCCGTCTTGTCGGCCGACCAGTACTACCGCGGCTACACGATCGTGATCGCCAAGACGCACGCGACCGAGCTGTTCCAGCTGAGCGACGCCGACGGCGACGCCTTCGTCGGCGACATGCGCCGCGTCGCGCGCGCGGTCGCCGAGGCTTTCGCCGCGCGCAAGATGAACTACGAGCTGCTCGGCAACACGGTGCCGCATCTGCATTGGCACGTCGTGCCCCGCTACGACTGGGACGAGAACCCGAAGCGGCCGATCTGGGAGCACGAGCACGAGCCGCGGCTGTTGGAGACCGCGGCGTACGAAGAGATCGCCGCCGCGATCCGCGCGCGGCTCGGCTAGCCGGGCGCGCCGGCTCAGTCGGCGTCGAAGCCGCGGTGCGCCGTCAGGTCCTGGTAGGTCGGCTTTCGCTTCTCGCCCTTGGCGGTGAACGACTCCATCATGTCGGTCGGTTGGAACATGCCGGTCTGCCACACCGCGATGTAGTCCAGCGCGTCGGCAACGCTGTGGTCGCGCGCGTAGTTCAACATCACCTTGGTGCCGTGGACCGCGAGCGGAGACTTCTCGGCGATCTCGCGCGCGGTCGCGAGCACGGCCTCGACCATGGCCTCGTGCGACGGGTAGACCTCGTTGACGAGGCCGATCTCCCTGGCCCGCGCCGCGGGCAGGCGCCGGCCGGTGTAGGCGAGCTCGCGCACCATGCCCGACGGGATCAGGTGGGGCAGGCGCTGCAGCGTGCCGACGTCGGCGGTCATGCCGATGTTGATCTCGGCGATGCAGAAGAACGCGTCGTCGGTGCAGTAGCGCATGTCGCAGGCGCTGATCATGTCGACGCCGCCGCCGATGCAGCCGCCCTGGATCGCGGCGAGAACGGGCATGCGGATCTTCTCGATGGCGTTGAAGGAGTCCTGTAGCTCGAGCACGGTGCGGCGCAGCTGCTCGCGCTGGCGGCCGACCTCGACCCCTTCGCCGTCGGGGCCCGCGCCGCTGAAGACGCTCAGGTCCATGCCGGCGGTGAAGTGCTTGCCGGTCGAGCTGATGACGACGGCCCGCGCCGCCGCCTCGCGGTCGATGGCATGGAGGGCCGCGGGCAGCTCCTTCCAGAACGCGCGGTTCATGGTGTTGAGCTCGCCCGGGCGGCTCAGCCGCAGGTGGGCGACGGCGTCGGTGATGTCGAGATCGAAGCAGGTGTAGCGCATGGAAGCTCCTCGGGTGCCGGGGGAATGCCAAGACCCTACCCTCTACGGCGGGTGAGCGCACCAGCCAAGCGGGGTCCGGGTGACGTTGGTGTCGGCGGTTCGGGGGGGCTCGGACGGTCGTTTGCTACCTCCCCCTGACCCCCTCCTTGGTAAGGAGGGGGAATGGATTGTGACTCGTTCGGGCTCGACGTGGCATTGCCGCGATCGCCCTCCGCTGTAGCGTCCGCCGTCCCGGCGGAAAGGGAGGCGGCGTGGTGGGGCATGAGCGGGTCACCTGCCGAGACGGCGGGCGCTACAGAGTGCGACGATGGCATCCGTCGTTGGTTCGTGGCTTGAATCCTCGCCGCGCACTTGGGAAAAAGCGCCATCTTCCGTTCCACGAAAGGGCCACCCGTCATGCGACCGCTCCGAATCGCCACCCTCGTCAAGCAGGTTCCCAAGTTCGAGCAGATGAAGCTCGGCGACGACGGGCGCCTGCAGCGCGAAGGGCTCGAGCTCATGCTCAACCCGTATTGCCAGAGAGCCGTGAGCAAGGGGGTCGAGCTGGCAAAGCAGTCGGGCGGCCGTTGCACGGTGATCACCCTCGGGCCACCGGCGGCGGAAGACGTGCTGCGTTGGGGCATCGCCTGGGGGGCGGACGACGGCGTCTTGATCTCCGACCCGGCCTTCGCCGGATCGGACAGCCTCGCCACCGCCCGCGCGCTGGCGGCGGCCGTCGACAAGCTCGGGCCCTTCGACCTCATCCTCGTCGGCAAGAACTCGGTCGACGCCGATACCGGTCAGGTCGGACCCGAGCTCGCCGAGCTGCTGGGCTACCCGTTCGCGTCGGCCGTGCGCACGCTCGAGCTCGACGACGGCGTCGCCCGCATCGGCTGCGAGCACGACGACGCGTGGGCGGATGCCGAGATCACGCTGCCGGCGGTTCTCGCCACCGCGGAGCGCCTGTGCGATCCCGCCAAGGTCGATCCCGAGGGGCGCGCGGCCGTCGATCCGGCGAAGATCACGGTGCTGCGCGCCGCCGATCTCGGCGCCGGCCCGTGGGGGCAAGCCGGCAGCCCGACGTGGGTGGGCGAGACCAAGGTCCTCGACGTCCACCGTGCCCGCAAGATGCTGCAGGGGCCGTTGGCCGCGCAGGTCGGCGAAGCGATCGCCATCCTCGCCGGCCGCAACGCGTTGGCCCACGCGAGCCAGGCCGCCGCGGGCACCGTGGCGCCGGCCGTGGCCGAGCCGACGGAGTCGATCGTCGTGTTGCTCGAGCCCGGGCGGGCCGGCAGCGCGCAGGAGCTGCTCGGCGCCGCCGCCCAGCTCGCCGGTCCGGTGGCAGCTGGTGTCACCGCCATCCAGCCCCTCGCCGACGAGCCGATCGCTCCCGAGCAGCTGGCCGCCTGGGGTGCGGATCACGTGGTTCAGCTCGCCGGGCCCGCCGTCGCGGAGGACGTGGCGCGCTGGGTGGCGGGTTGGTGTCGCGAGCGCGCGCCGTGGGCGATCCTCGGGCCCAGCACCTCATGGGGCCGCGAGGTCGCGTCGCGAGTGGCGGCGCGTCTCGACGCCGGCTTGACCGGCGACGCGATCGAGCTCGGCGTGGACGACGGCAAGCTGGTGTGTTGGAAGCCCGCCTTCGGCGGTCGGCTCGTCGCCGCGATCCGGGCGTCGTCGCCAACCCAGATGGCGACGGTGCGCCCCGGGGTGCTCCCGGTTCTCGCGCCGCGGCAGGCAGTGATGCCGGCGGTCGAGAGCCACGCGATCGAGGCGAGCTCCCGCTTTCGGGTGTTGTCGCACCAGCAGAACGACCAGCTCGATTCCCTCGCCCGGGCGAGCCGCGTCGTCGGCATCGGCCAGGGCATTGCGCCCGACGACTACGGCCGGCTCGACCCGTTGCTGAAGGTGCTCGGCGCGGAGCTGGCGGCGACCCGCAAGGTGACCGACAAGGGATGGCTGCCGCACTCGCGCCAGGTCGGCATCACCGGACGCAGCATCGCGCCCAACCTGTACATCGCGCTGGCGGTCGGCGGGAAGTTCAACCACAGCTGCGGCATCCAGGCCGCCGGCACGGTGCTGGCGGTCAATTCCGACCCCAAGGCGCCGATCTTCGAGCACGCCGACATCGGCATCGTCGCCGACTGGGCCGAATGCCTGCCCTTGCTGATCGAGGGCTTCGAGCGGACGCTGTCGGCGCCGGCGGGCGAAGCAGCCGAGGGCTGAGCCGA
>CALJUJ010000280.1 GCA_937975525.1 uncultured bacterium | reverse complement strand
CGGTCTGCCTCACGCACAGGCACGGCGCAGCGTCCCGACCATCGTGATCGCCTTGGGACTGATCGGGCTGATGCTGCGATCCGGTTTTCAACACCCCGGTAGTCAGTACTCGTCGGTGCCCGGCTGACGGGCGTCGGCTCGGACGGCGGCGGTCGGATCGAGCGCGGCGAAGCCGGACGGTGTGACCGGATGCACCGCGTCACCGCGCCATCCCTTCCGGACGCCCGCTGCGGTCCAGGCACTGACTCAGGCCGACGACCGCGAAGGAGCCGCCGATACCCGAGATGGCAAGCATGTTCCTCCAGCCCACGACCAGACTGCCGAGGCAACCGCACTGATCGGCACGGACCAACGTGGCGTATGCGACACCCACGGCGAAAAAGAGAACGCAGCCCGCCAAACCGATCTCCCTCCGCCACCAACGCAACCCGACAAGCACCAGTTCGGCTGCGCATGCTCCCCAGAGATACGTGAAAGACGAGGACGGGATGTCTGGGGGAAGACCTTGCGCCAACATCATGTGCAACTTGAGCCCGACACTCGCCGTCAAGCAGACGCTCAGAACGCCCCGGACAACAAGGACAACTTGGGATCGCGGGATCATCGCGGTCTCATCGTCAGCGCGACGCGCGTCGGCTGTTCTGCGTCATCGGCCGCCAACTCCACCTCCTGGCTGGCGGACATGCCGTTGGACCGACACGCGAGGGTCACACGGGCCCTGCCCGTCTGCAAGGGGATCACGAGACGGATCGTTCGCAGGGCCGTGACGAAGCTCGTTATGAACTCGTTGGTTACGGCGTCGCTGACCGCCATCGTGACGTTGGGAACCGGTTCACCGTCGAAGGTGGCAACCTCGACGATAAGCGACGCCACGTCGATCGGCAGCGAGATCGAAACCTCTTCGAGCATGCCTGGTGGAACCTCGGTTGCCGCCGTCGCGACGTGTCGCTGAAGCCAGTCGTTGCCCGGGAACCGGATCCGGTAACGACCCGGCGGTAAGGAGCACTCCCGCCCCGATCGTCCGGCAACCGCCCGCGAAGCGTCTTCCGGAACGGCCAGGAACGGTTGCTCTTCCAGGCCCCGCCCGGACTCCGACAGGATCCGAACGAGCAGACGCCCAGGCTCCTTGGCCGGATCTCGCGCGCCCACCGGCGAGAGACGTGACGGCGTGAACTCCGCGACCCTCTGCACGGGGACTTCGGTTTCGCTCCAACCATAGCCTGCGTGGTAGACGACGACCCGAGCATTGGCGACCGCGTGCTCGCGGGCGTAGCCGACCGTCAGCCACTCCAAATCGCCGTGCGTCTCACGCACGGTGCTCGCGATCGTCTCGGCCAGCGCGCCGACCGTAGCTCGTAGACCCGGAGCGACACCCCACGCCGCAACGAGGGTTTGACTCGGATCACCTTGCACACCGGCAACCAGGACCGGACTCATGCAGATCTGGGCGATCACCGATCCGCCGTCAGACCGCACGACGACCCGATCATCGGACCGGCGACCGCCGATCTCTCGGTCCCCGACGTGCCACCAGCCCCGCTTGAACGCGCGCAACTCGTAACGGCCGGGCGCCACCGACTCGATGCGCACCGATCCGTCCGAGGCGGTGGCCGCAATGTGCACCGGAGCTGATGCCATACCCGGGCGGAGACGAAGGAGGTCGTCCCCGGACTGTTCGTCCCATTCGACCATTCTCTTCAGATCGATCGGACACGAACCAGCCGCAACGACGACCAAGGCGTTCGCGACGCCTCGTCCCAGCGAATCCACGACCCGCGCGTGCACGTCGACGCCGGGCCACAGGACCAACTCGACCCGTTCTCCGAGCGGGCTCGGGACGTCATGAACGGGGTATCCCCGCTTGCGTACGCAGAGCCTCGTCGAGTCGGAGACGAGGATCCGCCCGCGTTCGACGTCGCACACGCCGTGCTCATTCGTAGCAGCAAGCGTTTCGAACGCTGCGAGGTCCACCAGCCTGGCCAAGGGCACCAGGCATACTTCGGCGCCGGGAACAGGATGCCCTCGGGCGCCGTCCAGGACGATGAAGCGGACAAACGGTTGTGCGGAACTTCGGGACGGTCGACCGCCGATCTCGCTTCGGACGACGGTCTCGGTGGCAGGGACTGCGACGCCGAGTTCCGTCCTCTTCGAGGGCCATGTCACCGCTTCGCGCCCGGAGAGCCCTCGAAGCACGGTTGTCACGGCCGCCACCAAGAGCACGAAGCACGCTGCCACGAGCAGGGAGCGCAGACGCACTCCGTCGATACGCGAGTTCGAACGATCCATCATGGCAGCGATCGCTCCATTAGTTGCAGCAACACACCTGGACCCAGTGCCCCGGCCAACCTCGTCCACCCGGTGGCGAATAATCTGCATCAGAGCACACCGGTATTCCGACGCAGAAGTTTCCGTCTTCGAGACAATCGTGAGTCGTCACGCCGCCCAGCGTTGTCAGCTGGCCCTGGCATCCGGTTATGTTCGCGACGCCATTACAAAGGCAGGTCCGAACGGCCCCCATGCCCATGTCGCAGGCTCCGAATCCGCAGAATCCAGAACAATCAAACTCCACGCCCCCAACCAGCGTCTCGCGCACGATCATCCGACAAGAAAGGGCTGGGTCGTCCCCCGAATCGAAGGGGCACTTATCGGCGAGGCCCAGGAAGGAAACGCCTGCGAACCCGGAGAAAAGCAGAAACAAGAGCATCTTCATGAATCACCTTCCGAGAACCGTAAGCCAGAGAGAGAGAGAGAGAGAGAGAGAGAGAGAGAGAGAGAGAGAGAGAGAGAGCACGAAGACATGACCGAAGCACCCCCGGAACGGACAGGAATCTCTCGATCCGCTTCCTCGCTGCGCCGAGATCTTGATCGGACTCGAAGCCCAACTGAGTGGCCCCTCTCTCCACATGAATCGATCGACCCTGACGAGCAAGAGCAGGTCTACGTCCCTTGGTGCGAGGTGCACCGCGAGCCACTCCCGAATCCTCGCCCGAACCGCATGCTCCAACTGCCCATTGCCCGTGAGGTCCTGCGCAGACATGACTTGATCATCGAATGACTGGCTGCGCCGAGCGTTCTGCTTCCTCAGAAACTCCTTTCGGCAGCGACGCGCGATCCCAAAGGCAAGTCGTCTCCGATCGCCCCGGGTTCGAACGGCGCCTGTGCGGTAGATTTCCAACAGCCGCATCACGACCTCCTGCAGGAGGTCCTGGGCATCCTCGAGTGACAGGCCGCTCGCTACACGGCTCATGCGCAATCGCGTCAAGAGCGATGCCGCTTCGGACTCGTTCAGCCGCTCCTCTTCCATGCCGGGGAGTGTAGTCGCACGGGTAGACTCCGCAACACCCGGCGCAACGCCGGTCGCGAGATGGCCGCCATCACGTGGCCCCAGTCGATGGAACGTGAACAGCGCGAGCACGGGTTCGGAGGCGGGACTTGACCCGGAGCACTCAATCATTTGGGTCCGGCTGTGTCTGGCGCTCGGGGCCCTGACCTCGCATCCCGTCAGAACACGCGCAGCGCGTTCGTGAACGAGCCCGGAGAATAGCCCGGGTCGTTGCTCAGCGACGCGACCTGCAGATACAGCGTCGACGCGCTGATGAGCGCCGGGATCGGCAGCCGCACCTCGCCGCTCGGGTCGGCGACGAAGTCGAGCGCGCCGACGACCAAGGTCGTCGGTTCGAGCGCCAGGCCGTAGCCGAGGCCGAGCAGCGGGACCGGCGGGATCGTGCCGTTGGCGAGGCACCACAGCGCGATGTCGCCCTGACGGCCGCGGTAGACGAGCTCGCTCGGCACACCGATCCCGATCGCCGGCTCCATGTCGAGCAGCGGCAGGACCCCGACCCCGCGCGCGAGCGTCGTCGTCGCGCCGCCGCTCGTGAACGTCACCGGCTGCCAGCCGGGCGCCGGCTGGATCGGCAGCGCCGTCGTCAGCTCGGCGTTGGTGCGCGAGCCGATCGCCGCCGGCACGCCACCGATCGTCAGCTGCGGCGACGTGCCCCAGATCAGCCCGGTGCCGTGCACCGTCAGGCTCGCGCCGCTTCGCATCGTCGCGTAGGGCGGCGCCGTGCCGGTCAGGTGCGGCGTCGGCCCGATCGGCACGTCGAGCGCGGCCGCGAAGCCGACGGCCAGCGCGTAGCCGGACGAGAACGCGACCGCCGCCGACGGCGCCGGGCCGAACGCGCCCTCGAGCGCGTACGTCGCGCTCTGGCTGGTGCCGCCGTCGGCGAAGGCGACCGGCACGACGACGTGGTCGCTGCTGGCGGCGCCCTGCGCGACGGCGGGAGCGGCGACGAGGGCGAGCGCCACCGCCACGGGTGCGAGGTGCGACATCGCGTTCGTCCTCAGCGGTTGTGGGCGCCGAACGGCGCGGGAGCCGGGCCCTGCACGTAGTCCTGGACCCACGGGTGCTCGACCCACGTGTCCGGGTCCTCGGGGTCGGAGAGCTCCCAGCCGAGCCGGGCCGCGGTCGCCTCGTTCGGCGTGAAGTCCGGGTTCAGCGTGCCGTTCTGCACCAGGATGCGCCGGATGCCTTCGCTGAGGTGGCGGCCGTAGGGTACGCCGCGCACGTCGGGCCGGAAGAAGCCGTTCGGCAGCACCGTCTCGATCGTCTCGTAGCCCTGCCGCACGCCGTTGACGTGGTAGTCGAACGCGACGTCGGGCGAGCCCTGCACGACGATGCGCTCGCGCGACTTCTCGGCGACGAACAGCACCGCGGGCCCGCCGACCGCCGTGACCTGCACGGTGATCTGTTCGTCGGCCGAGCACAGCCGCCACGACTCCGGGATCGGGATCTCGGCCGTGCCGTTCACGAGCTGCGCCGTGCCGCGGAAGTACGTGCCCGCCTCGTTGCCCTCGAGGCAGACGAAGCGCACCGCGAGCGACGGGTCGTGCGGGTGCGGCTGCAGGAACGCCTTGGTGCCCGACGCGCCGAGGTCGCCGTCGCTGTAGACGCCGTAGATGTTCGTGGCGCCGCTACCGTAGACCCCGCAGGCTTCATCAGTCGGGCTCGCGACCAAGCCGGTGGCGTACCCGTAGACGCCGCGCGCGCGCGCCGACTGGGCGTAGCCGTAGACGCCCCGCGAACGCCCGTTGTCGCCGGGCAGCTTGCCGTTCGAGAAGCCGTAGACGCCGTAGGTGGTCGCGGCGGGGTCATCGGCGGCGTTCTGGCCCTCGACCGCGAACCTGGTCGTCGGTCCGCTGGCGAGCCCGACCACCCCGCTCCCGAAGGCGCCGGTCGCGATGCCGCGCACGCCCTGGCCGGACGCGTTGGAGTTGGTGCCCTCGACGCCGGGCGCGTATCCGTCCGCCGAGGTGCCGAGCACGCCCGGCGCGTAGGTCGAGAGGTCATGCCGCTGGTCGCCGTCGAGTCGCCGCGGATCGCCGCGCCCGCGGTCGACGCGGTCGTGCCGCGCACGGCGTAGGTCTCGCCGGTCGACGCGCTGGTCTGTGCCAACACCCCGACCCCGTCGGGCGACGCCGTCGTGCCGTGCACGCCGGCGGTGTTCCCGCTGGTCGCCGTCGCCACCCCGTACACCCCGGTGCCGCCGGTGCTGTGGGTGATGCCGAGCACGCCGAACGTGAAGCCGTTCGTGTGCGTCACTTCGCCGAAGACGCCGGTCGCCTGGTCGCCCGCCGCCGTCCCGGAGATCGCGCTCGCGGCGCTGTTCGACGAGGTCTGCTCGCCGCGCACGGCCGTCGACGAGCTGTTGGTCGCGATCCCGCGCAGCGCCGTGCTGCCCGGAGCCGTCGCCGCGCCCTCCACGGCGACCGCGTCGTTGGTGCCGGTGCGCGCATAGACGAGCTTCGGCGTGCTGCCGGCGACCTGCAGCCGGTACTGCGGGCTGCCCACGCCCACGCCGACGTTGCCCTGCGTGTAGTAGGCGTTGAAGCCGTTGAGCAGGAACGGCGACGCACCTGCCGGGCCGACCGGACCCGTCGTGCCTGCGGGGCCCGCCGCGCCGGCTGCGGGGCGGGGGCGGGGGCTGGGGGGCGGCCG
>CALJUJ010000279.1 GCA_937975525.1 uncultured bacterium | reverse complement strand
TTCATGTCGAGCTTGTTCGGGCTGTTCGGCGCGCGCGGCCCGAGTCCGACCTACCGGGCCTTCGTCGAGCGTTGTCTGCGGGAACGAGGCTACGAGCCGATCGGGTGGGAGTGAGGCTACTTGCGACCGGCGCTGGCGCCGCCGCGCTTGCGGGCTTCGGCGAGTCCCTCGTTGAGCAAGGCGATGATCGCCGAGGTCTTGGTGACGCCGAGTTGGCGGGCGACGCGATGGACGCGCGCGAGCAGATCGGCGGGTACCTTGAGATTGACGAGCCGAGTTTCTGCCGGATCGAGCGGGTCTTCGTAGAGGTCAGCGAGCTTGAGTTCCGAGAGTGGGATGTGGGGCGCTTTTCGAGCCTTCTTCATGATGACGACCTCCAGCCATGGGCGGCGCTCGGTGCACGCCGATCGATGACCGCTGTGGGTACACCGAAGCTATCGAATTGGCAAGATTTCCGGAGGGTCGCCCGGAGGCTTTCTCAGTCTTCGGAGGCGGCGGCAGCGGCTCTCTTTTCGTTTGACAAACCTTCTGGATCATAAGAGAAATGGGCGCCGTAACGCTGGAATCTCAGCTACAGGAACGTACGTTCGCGGCGAGGAACGCCGGCCGAACAGGGGAGATCTGCATGAGACGAGGTTTTTGGACGCTAGTCGTGACGACCGCGTTCGCTCTTTGGAGCGGCGCCGGCTTTGCCCAGTCGGACCCGATTCAGCTCATCGTTGGTCCGCCGCAGCAAGTGCCAGGCGGACCGCAGTTCGCGGCGGTGGGTGACATCAACAACGACGGCCTCGGCGATGCGGTGGTGAGTACCGATCGCGACGACCAGGTGGTTTCGTTGATCTCGGCCGGCGACGGCTCTTTCGCGACGGCGATCACCTTTCCCGTCGGTAGACGGATCGGCGACATTGAGCTCGCCGACTTCAACCGCGACGGCAACCTCGACATCGGCGTCGTCGACGAGCGTGGTGGCGTGTTCACGATCACCGGGCTCGGCGACGGGCGTTTCAGCGGCCCGATCTTCTACGAGGGCACGCGACGCTCCGAGGCGATTGCCATCGCCGACGTCGACCTGGCCAACGGCCCGGACATCATCACCGCCAACGGTCGCGACAACACGATCTCCGTATTCCGCAACCGCGGAAACAATCGCGGCTTCGAGCGCGCCGTTCAGTATTCGGTGGGCGGCGACTCCGAGCCGGACGACATCGAGGTGGCTGACTTCACCGGCGACGGATTCCCCGACGTTGCCGTGATCGACAGCGACCTGCGTGACGTCGACGAAGTCACGATCATGATCAACAACGGCCTCGGCCAGTTCCTGCAGGTCTTCAACTACGTCGTCGACGACGGCGCGGTGGCGATGACGATCGACGACTTCAATGACGACGGCAACATGGACGTGATCACCGTCAACAACGGTGATTTCCGCGTCACCCAGATCCGTCGCAACTACACGATCTCGATCATGCTCGGGAACGGCGCGGGTCTCTTCAACGTGCTACCGCCGGTCTCCTACACCTGCCCAGCCGAGTTCAACGGCAATCCGATCATCTGCTTCCCGCGCGACATCAAGGCCGCCGACTTCAACCGCGACGGGCTTCCCGACCTGGCGATCTCGATCGACATCCGCACCGAGCAGGACATCGGTGTCGAGACGCCCGGAATTCTCGACAGCCTCGTCGGTCTGGGCGATGGCTCGTTCGAGCTCTCGACGTCGGTGCAGGTCGGCCTGCGTCCGCGAGGAATCGCCGCCGGCGACCTCAATGGCGATACCCTCGAAGACATCGTCGTCACCGAGTTCGGCCGCATCGGTCTGCGCGACGACGACGATACGGTTTCGATCGTCCGTGCCGTTCCGCCCGATCCGCGCGGCAACGGCGACATGTGTCGCATCCCCGACCAATGCGCCAGTGGCGTCTGTCTCGACGGCTTCTGCTGCGAGCAGGTTTGCCCCGGCTTCCAGCGCTGCGACATCCCGGGCTTCGAGGGATCCTGTCAGGATCCGGTCGACAACGGCGAGCGCTGCACCGACGGCGACCAGTGCGTTTCCGGCAACTGCGTCGACGGTTTCTGCTGCGCGAGCCGCCAGTGCCCCGCGGGCCAGTTCTGCAACACCGGCGCTTGCGGGCCGCCCGCACCTCCGGGAACGCAGTGCAGCGACGACCAGCAATGCGCCAGCGGCAACTGCGTCGACGGCGTGTGCTGCACGACGCCGTCGTGCCCGATCGGCCAGAGCTGCAACATCCCGGGCCTCGAGGGCACGTGCAACGCCACGCTCGACAACGGCGAGCCTTGCACCGAAGACGGCCAGTGCGTGTCCGAAATGTGCACCGACGGCTTCTGCTGCGAGGTCGACGACTGCGGTCCGGGCCAGTCATGTGGCGTCCCGGGGAGCGAGGGCGAGTGCGCGGTGCTGCCGACGGCGACGCCGACGGCGACGCCGACCCCGACGCCGCAGCCAAACGGATTCCCGTGTGACGGCGACGGCCGCGGTGGTGTGGACTGCTCGAGTGGGTTCTGCGTCGACGACACCTGCTGTTCGACGGCGTTCTGTCCGCCGAACCAGTTCTGCAACATCTCCGGTAGCGCTGGACAGTGCGCACCGCGCCTGCCTCAGGGCTCGGGCTGCAACGCTGATTCCGACTGCCAGTCGAACAACTGCGAGCTCAACAACCCGAACGCGCCTGATGGCTTCGCCGGCCTCTGCGCTCCGCCGCGGACGCCCACCCCGATCGGACCGGGCGGCCGCTGCAACGAGACGTCGGACTGCCAGCCGGGCTTCTTCTGCAACGAGCGGGACGGGTTCATCTGCTGCAACGAGCTCGAGTGTGCGGCGAACCAGACCTGTCGTGATCCCAGCAACCCGGGCTTCTGCACGTTGCTGCCGACGCCGACGCCGACCCGTCTGCCGAATGGCGAGCGCTGCAGCCCGAACGCACCCGAGGTCTGCTCGAGCGGCAACTGCGTGCAGAACACGTGCTGCCAGCAGCCCTTCTGCGTCAACGACGAGCGCTGCGACATCACCGGCTTTTCCGGTCGCTGCGTACCGCCCCTTCCGGAGGGCGCGCCGTGCGCCAAGAACTCCGACTGCGAGGGCAACCTGCAGTGCCTCAATCTCGACGGCAACGGCTTCCAGTGCGGTGTGCGTCCGATCACACCGACGCCGGTCTTCACTCTGGTGCCGACCGCCACTCCCGAACCGATCGTCAACAGCAGCCGTAGCGGCGGCTGTGCGGTCGGGGAGTCGAGCTCGGCCGACGGCACTGCGTGGCTGCTGAGCCTCCTGCCGCTGGCGGTTTGGGTGCGCCGCCGTCAGCAGGGTTGAGCCGCACGGCTCGCAACTCAGCTCCGCAATCGAGGGGGCGGCTCGCAAGAGCCGCCCCCTTTCTTTTTCTGCGATCTTGTCGGTGACCCCCGACGGCGTCGGGCCCCTACCGGGCTAGCGAGTTCGCAGCGTCCAGGCCGCGCGGGGTGGAGAGGAGGTCGCGGCAAACGCTACGCCATTCGGCAACGAGCTCCGGCGGGATCGATTCGTTTTCGATGGGGATGACGCAGCCGGGTCGTGCCGCGTGGTCGCGCATCCAGGCGGCGACGATGGTCGTGCCTTCCACATGCTCGGGGGAAGCGGCCGGAGGATTGGCGAGGTGTGTGCGCAGGGCTTCGGCGAACGACTCGACCTCGGATTCGTCGTTGAGGCGGGTGCGCACGACGAGCTTGCTGGCGACGACGCCGTACGCCAGGACGACGGGTCGGTCGACGGCGACATCCAGAACCACCCAGTCGCGATGATCCAGGAGCCATCCGAGGTGCCTCTGGCTGCGTGCGAGTGAGCGCAGCGCCTCGATCTCGCGCTGCGAGTACGCGGCGGCCTCGTGTGCGCCGCGGCGCTCGCGGTCGCGGACCCGCTGCTCCAGCAGATCATTGAGGTCGCCGAGATCGCCGCGCAGAAGGCCGAGCATCTGGTCCACCTGGGCGCGATAGGCGTCGGCGGAAACGCGCGCTGAGCATGGTGCCGTGCAGCGGCCGAGGCGGTGCTGCGAGCAGGGCTCCGTCGCGGGGTCGGGCTCGAGGCTCCCTGGACAAGTGCGTAGCTGGAACTCGCGAGTCAGCACGTCGACGATGCGCTCGGCTTCCTTGATGTTGCGGAACGGTCCGAGAAAGCGAGACCGTCCTCGGGTGGTCAGCTTGCGAGCCACCGACAGGCGCGGGAACGTGTCGGCCACGGACAGCTTGATGAACGCGATCCGTGGAAGGTGGCGGCCGAGCTTGTTGTACGGAGGCTTGTCGCGTCGAATCGCCTCGGCCTCGGCGAGCGCGGCTTCGAGCTCGGAGCCGGCAGTCTCGACGCGGACGTCATGCGCGGCGCGGATCATCTCGAGCGTCTTGTCGCTGTGTCCAGCGGCGTTGCTGAGGTAGGAAGCGACGCGCTCGCGCAGGCTCTTCGCCTTCCCCACGTAGAGGAGCGAACCGTCCTCTCCGAGCAACCGGTAGATGCCCGGCGTGTCGGGCAGGCCGAGGACCCTGTCGCGGGGCAGGAAGCTGACGAACGGTTTGCCGTCGCGGGCGCGATTCTGAAACTCGAGCGCCTGGTCGAGTCGTTCGACGCCGCGCTCGGCAAGAAGCTCGAGGAGTCGAAACAGGACCTCCACCGTGACGCGGACGTCGCCGAGGGCGCGGTGGCGATCTGCCTGGACGATGCCGAAGTACCCGGCGAGAGCGTCGAGCCCGCGCTTGTCGAGATCTGGGAGAAGCTGCCGGGCCAGCTTCAGCGTGCACAGTTGCTCGTTGTCGAGCGGCCGGCCCGTCATCTGCACGGAGGTACGATTGAGGCAGGTGATGTCGAAGGCTGCGTTGTGGGCGACGAGCACCGTATCACCCGCGAAGGCGCGAAACGTGGGCCACACTTCGGCAATCCCAGGTGCGTCGGCGAGCATCTCGTCGTCGATGCCGGTGAGGCCGACGATGAAGGGCGGCAGGCGGACGCCCGGATTGACCAGCTGCTGGAACTCGTCGACGACGCGGCCGCCCGACACGCGGGCTGCGCCGATTTCGATGATACCGCTGCGACTCGCCTCCATGCCGGTCATTTCGAGATCGATGACCGTGAACGTCGCTTCGATCAGGGGCAGGGCGAGCTTGGCGTGCTCGCGGGCGTGCCAGGTTCCGTCGTTCTCCCGCAACGCGAAGCGCGCATCGCTGCCGAGGAGGTCTTCGACGGCGCGGCGGGCGAGCGCCGGGTCGGCCCCCGGCTGCCGAAACACCACACCCACGAGCTCGTCGGCGGGCGCCCCGGCCGGGCGCTGCAGGAGATAGTCGTGGAGCTTGTCGCGCACGCGGCAGGTGTAGTTCACCCGCGCGCGCGCTGGCAAGGCGCCGGGTCGTTCTCAGGCGGCAGCGACGCCGTCGCCGGCCCGCAGCGCCAGGAAGGCCTCGATGAACGCGTCGATGTCGCCGTCGAGCACGGCCTCGGTGTTGCTGGTTTCCGTACCGGTGCGGAGATCCTTGACCATCCGGTACGGGTGCAGAACGTAGGAGCGGATCTGGCTGCCCCAGGCGATCTCCTTCTTCGCCTTGTCGAGCTCGGCCTTGGCGTCCTCCTGCTTCTGCATCTCCAGCTCGTAGAGCCGTGATCGCAGGATCTTCATGGCCGTCGCCTTGTTCTTGTGCTGCGAGCGCTCGTTCTGGCAGGCGACGATGATTCCCGTCGGAATGTGGGTCAGGCGCACCGCCGAGTCGGTCTTGTTGACGTGCTGCCCGCCGGCGCCGCTGGCCCGGTAGGTGTCGACGCGCAGATCGCTCTCGTTGACTTCGACGTCCACATCCTCGTCGACCTCTGGGTAGACGAAGACCGACGCGAACGAAGTATGACGACGGGCGTTCGAGTCGAAGGGCGAGATGCGCACGAGCCGGTGGATTCCGGCTTCGGCGGTGAGGTAGCCGTAGGCGTAGCGGCCCTCCACGGTGATCGTCGCGCTCTTGATCCCGGCTCCATCGCCCGGGAGCTCGTCGACGACGGTCGTCGCGAAGCCGTGGCGCTCGGCCCAGCGCAGGTACATGCGCATCAGCATCTCGGCCCAGTCCTGGGCCTCGGTGCCGCCGGCGCCGGGATGCAGGGTCAGGATTGCGTTGCCGGCGTCGTGCTCGCCGCCGAGCTTGAGCTCCAGCTCCATGCTCGACAGCTTGGCGTCGATGGCGTCGAGCTCGGCGACCGCGGCGACGCGAGCGTCCTCGCCGTCGTCACCTTCGGCGAGCTCGAGAAAGACGCGAGCATCTTCCAGCCCCTGGCCCAGCTTGCGCCAGATCTCCAGAGGCTCGGCAAGCTCGCTGCGTTCCTTCAGGGCCTTTTGCGCCTTCTCGTTGTCGTCCCAGAAGTCGGGAGCCGCCGCGAAGTGGTCGAGCTCCTCGATGCGTGCCGTGCGTTTGACGACGTCAAAGATGCCTCCCGAACGCGGCGAGTCGCTTGTCGAGCTCGGCGATGCGTTCTTTCGGAGTCTTGTCTTCCATGGTCCAATAGTCTCCCGTCTACTTCGAATCGTCGTTCAGGTCGGGCGTCACGATACCGCCTGACATCACCAACTTGAAGGCTTCCTCCACGGACATCTCGAGCGCGATGACGTCGTTCTCCGGCACCAGCACGTAGTAGCCCGAGGTCGGGTTCGGCGTGGTCGGTACGAAGACGTTGAGCAATCGGTTCGGGGTCTTCTGTTGCACTTCGCCTTCGCTGACGCCCGTCATCAGCCCGACGGCATAGATTCCCTTGCGGGGGTACTCGACCAGCACCACGCGCCGAAACTCCTGGTGCGTCTGCACCAGAACCGCCTGCACCAGCCGCTGCACCGCGCTGTAGACGCCGCGGAAGACGGGAATGCGCAGGAGAATGCGGTTGATCGAATTCTGCAGTCGCTGGATGACGACGTTGGATACGACGAACCCGACGAGGACGATGATCGCCAGCGTGAGGAGGGCACCGAGCCCGGGGATGTAGAAGGGGAGGAGGTTTTCCGGGCGCATCGGCGCCGGCAGCAGCAGCACCGTGGACTCGAGGATGTCGACGAGCCAGGAGACGATCCAGATCGAGATGACCAGCGGCAGAATGGTCAGCAGGCCGGCGAAGAAATAGCGCCGCATCGAGCCGCGGAGGCGGAGATGGAAAGCTTCGCGTTCGGGGATCAGAGGCTGAGACATCGGCAAACGAGATCCGGGGATTCGAGCGCGAATCTACCCGGACGAGGTGTCTTGTCAAATCACGATTCTACGCCCGCAAGCTGCGCTCGTGGACGAAGTCGACGAGCGCCTTGACGTTGTCGACGGGGGTCTCCGGCAGGATGCCGTGCCCGAGGTTGAAGATGTGGCCCGGCCGGCCCGCCGCTTGCGCGAGAATGCGCTCCGCCTGCGCGAGCAACTCGTCCCGGGGTCCGAGCAACAGGAGCGGATCGAGGTTGCCCTGGATACCCACGTCGTGGCCGACACGAGCCCAGCCTTCGTCGAGGTCGACGCGCCAGTCCAGCCCGATCACGTCGCCGCCGGCGGAGCGCATCGCCGCCAGCAGGCCGCTGGTGCCGGTGCCGAAGTGGATCACGGGCGTGCCGGGCTGCAGGGCGGCGATCAACCGCTGCATGTGGGGCAACACGTGGCGCCGGTAGTCGTGCGGCGACAGCGCGCCGACCCAGCTGTCGAACAACTGGACGGCGTCGGCTCCGGCGTCGATCTGTCGATTCAGGTAGGCCGCGGTCGCCGTGGTGAACCGCGCCATGAGCGCGTCCCAGGCGTCCGGCTCGCCATACATGAGCTTCTTCGCATGCGCGTAGTTGCGCGAGCCACCGCCCTCGACGGCATAGGACGCCAAGGTGAACGGTGCTCCGGCGAAGCCGATCAGCGGAACGTCGAGCGCCGCGCGCGCGAGGCGTGTCGCCGCGTACACGAACTCGAGCTCCGCGGCGGCATCGACGTCGGGCAGGGCCGCCACGTCGGCAGCCGAGCGTACGGGGCGGTGGATCACCGGGCCGTCCCCCGGGGTGAACTCGAGGCCGACGCCGAATGGCTCGAGGATCAACAGGATGATCGCCGCATCGACTCCGAGGCGCTCGACGGCTTCGACCGTCACCTGCGCGGCGGCGTCTGGTGTCTTGCAGAGCTCGAGAAAGCCATAGCGTGAGCGCACCTCGCGGTACTCACGCATGTACCTTCCCGCCTGGCGCATCAGCCAGATGGGCGTATGCGACGCGCGCTCGCGACGGCATGCGCGGAGGAAAGCGGCATCGGTTCGCGGGGCCGCGGTCGTCGGCGAGGCTGTCATTCGGTGGTGCCCCCGGGCGCCGCGAGTCTACGTGCCAGGCCGCCGACCAGCTGTCCCATCTTCGGATGCTCCGGCTCGAAGTGGATCGGCGCCCCATGTGCCGCGAGCGCCTCGCTACAGACCGGACCGATGGAGGCGACGGTGGTCTCGGCCAGCGCTGCACGCAAGGAGTCGCTGCGCTCGCCGGCGACCTCGAAGACATGAACCACCTGCGTCGCACTCGTGAACAGCGCTGCGGTTGCCCGTCGTTCGATGAGCGCGTCGACCGCAGCTCGCAACGGCCCGACGTCGTCGGGCAGTGCCCAACGGTAGATCGAAACGCGAATGACGCGTGCGCCGCGCTCCGCGAGCGCGGCGAGCAACGCTTCGTTGGGAATTCCGTACTCCTGCACAGCGACCACCGCGTCGGCCAGAGAGCCGTGGGCGTCGAGCGCTGTCAGGAGCTCGCGCCAGGTATTGGGCTCCGGCGCCGTGACGTGTGGTTGCAAGCCGATCTCGCGGAGGGCTGCCACGGGCTTCGGGCCGCGGGCGACGATCTTCGTCTTCTGTAGCGCGGCGACCCAGCTCGCTACGCCATCGGAACCGGGGCGGGTGGCCACGAGCGCTCGCAAGCCGACGCCGGTGAGAAAGATCGTCAAGTCGATGTCGCCTGCAGCCAGCTTGGTGAAGAAGGCCTGCGCCTCGGGATGATCGTCGAGCGGAATCTCGCGCATCGAGCGGGCCACCACCGCCATTCCCCCGTGCCGGCGGCT
>CALJUJ010000278.1 GCA_937975525.1 uncultured bacterium | reverse complement strand
GGGTAGCTCTCCTCGGGCGGCAGCGACCAGCCGTAGGTGTTCGAATCGCCGAGCGCCAGGACCCGCGTATGTCCGCTGACCCAGCCGGTCACCGGATCGCGCCCGGTGGCGCCGACGACGAGAGCCCCGAGCTGGAGGACCAGCTCGAGGCCGAGCACGGTCGTGATCAGGGCGATCGCGATCCCGGCCGAGAATCGAAAGATTCTGCGCGACCTTCCGGGGTGATGCGGGTCACTCTCTTCCATAGCCGAGCGCACGCAGAGTCTCTTCGATCTCGGCGGGGAGCTCAACGGTGTCTGCGGCGCCGGCATCGGCGGAATGGCTCCAGCGGTCGACCAGGTCGGCGAGGGTCTTCTCGAGCTCGGCGCGCCGGGCGGGGCCGAGCGCGTGCGGGTGGGTCTCGGCCGGATCGACGCGTAGATCGTAGAGCTCGGGGTCGGAATCGCGTCGGGCGATCAGCTTGTGCGAGCCGTCGATCAATGCGCGGACGTGCCCGTTCTCACGGCGCGGCGTTCCGAAAGGCCGCTGCAAGAGCTCGCTGACCGTCGTTCCCCGTGGCACGTGCGGTCGGGCGACCAGCGAGCTCAGCCACGACAGACCGTTGCGGCTCTGGAGGTGCGATACGAGCGAGTCTCCCACGAAGGAGTCGGGCGCGCCGACGCCGACGTGCTCTAGGATGGTGGGGGCGATGTCGACGAGCGATACGACGTCGGCGACGCGCCGCCCCTTCGACGCGCCCGGCGGGACGACGATCAAAGGGATGCGGATGGCCGCGTTGTAGAGCGTCGAGCCGTGGGTGAGAAAGCCGTGGTCGCCGAGGCCTTCGCCGTGATCGGACGTCACGACGACCAAGGCATGCTCGAGAAGGCGCCGGCGCTCCAACTCGTCGAAAAGCTCGCGCACGCCGCGATCTGCGGCGAGGACCTCGACGTCGTACAGGTTGTTTATGTCGCGCAGCACGTCCGCGGGGACGTCGCCGAGATCGAGCATGTACCGGTTGGCACGCTCGGCGTCGGGGATCGCGCCGCCGGAGAAGAACTCGTCGACCAGCGCGGCGGAGGGCACGTAGGGCGTGTGCGGCTCCATGTACTGCAGATACAAGAACACCGCGGGCCGCGGATGCGCTGGCAGCTCGTCGAGCCAGCGCAGCGCCGCGCGGTTGATCGCCGGGGCGCGCGCCGCGCGGGCCATCATGCCCTCGCTGCTGCTCGGCGGCAGGTTTCGATACTTGCGGAATCCCTGGGCGAAGCCCAGCTGCCGCGACAGGGCGGGATTCGCGGAGTAGCCGGCGGTGGCCCATCCGTGCGCCTGCAGGACTTCGGGGAGGGTCACGACGTCCTTGGCGAGGACGGATTCGAGCGTCTCCACGCCGTGCTGCGTGACGTGCTGCGAGGCGAGCAGCGAAGCGACGGAAGGGTTCGTCCACGGGCTCGGCGCATAGGCGTTCTCGAAGACGACGCCGCGCGAGGCGAGGGAATCGAGGAACGGCGTCAGCCCGCGCTCGTTGCCGTAGCAGCCGAGCCGGTCGGCGCGCAGCGTGTCGATGACGACGACGACGATGACGTCGGGCGCGCGCGCGGGCTCGTCGGCGCACCCAGCGCAAACGATGAGTACGATTACGAGAGCCACCGCCCGGCGCAGAACGATGGCTGCGGTGTGGCCGGCGCCGCGCATGGTCGGCCACCATGGCACTGGATCTCCTGAATGAGAAGCCTTTGGGCGTGCGCCGGCGCGGTTCAACGGCAGACGACGCGGTACTCCTCGAGCCCGCGGAAGAGTCCGGTGTGTCGCCAGCGCAAGTCGCGAGTGGCCGGGCGCACGTCGGGCATCACCTCGAGTAGGGCCGTCAGCATCTCCTCTGCCTCGAGCCGGGCGAGGTTTGCGCCGAGACAGTAGTGCGGCCCGAAGGCGAACGACAGCGGCGCCGGCGGCGCCGGCGACCGCTGCCAGCGCTCGGGGTCGAATCGATCCGGCTCGTCGTAGGCGTCGGGGTCGCGGTTGGCGGCGGCGAGCATGACGAGAATCGGCTCGCCGGCGGGAATCGTGAGATCGCCGACCACGAGCGGCTCGATCAACTGGCGCGCCACGTAGTGCGTGGGTGTCTCGAACCGCAGGTACTCCCAGATCACCGCATCCATCGGCAGGGACCCGCGGCGCACGGAAGCGAGGACGTCGGGCGCCGCGAGCAGCGCCGCGGTGCCGTTGGTGAAGAGATCGCTCGTGGTCCGATGCCCGGCGGAGTAGAGGGTCGCCGCCAGCGACAGGAGCTCGCTCTCGCTCAGCCGCTGCTGGTCTTCCTCCGCCACCAACAATGCGCTGAGAAGATCGTCTTGCGGCTCGGCGCGGCGCTCGTCGAGGAGGGAGCGCAGGTAGGCGTGCATCTCCTCGGCCGCGGCGACGCCGACACGCAGCCGTTCTTCCGTCATGTCGCCGAGGCCGAGCAGCTTGGCGACGTCGTCGGAGAGCTTGGTGAGGCGGTCGCGATCCTCCGTGGGGACGCCGAGCAGCTCCGAGATGACCAGGGCCGGGACCTGGTGCGCGAGGTCGGCGTAGAGGTCGAGCTCGCCAGCGGCGACGAAGCGGCCGAGGATGTCGCGGCTGAGCTCCGCGACGAACGGGCGCAAGCCCGCGATGCGGCGCGGCGTGAAGGCTTTCGAAACGAGTTGCCGAACCCGCGGGTGGTCCGGCGGATCGAGGAAGTTGATGCGATGGCTCAGCTCTTCGCGCGCCGCGCCCGGCGGCAGGATCGAGCGGTACAGCTCGGCGATGAAACCCGACCGCCCGGCAGAGCTGCGGAGGACCTGCTCGGCCGCCGCATGCGCGAAGACGATCCAGGCGCCGGTGGAGCGCTGCACCGGTCCGCCGATGCGCGCCTCAGACAAGCAACGGTAGGGGTCCGCCGCGGTCGCGAGCTGCGACGGCTCGAAGCTCGTCCGCGGCGCTTCCGTCATGGTCGATCCTTGCGGTGGGGACGCCGCCGCCGTCAGTCGCGCGTGAGCCGCTTGTACTTCGCCTTCTGGCGGGGATCGGCGCTCTTGCCGAGGCGCTCGAGCAGGTCTTCCTCGTACTGGGTGAAGTTTCCGTCGTACCAGGTCACCACGCCGTCGCCTTCGAAGGCGAGGATGTGCGTGCACAAGCGGTCGAGAAACCAGCGGTCGTGGGAGATGACCACCGCGCAGCCGCCGAAGTGCTCCAGGCCTTCCTCGAGCGCGCGCATGGTGTTGACGTCGAGGTCGTTGGTCGGCTCGTCGAGCAGCAGCACGTTGGCGCCTTGCTTGAGCATGCGTGCGAGATGGACGCGGTTGCGCTCGCCGCCGGAGAGAATGCCGACCGGCTTCTGCTGGTCGGTGCCGCCGAAGGCGAAGCGGCCGACGTAGGCGCGCGAGTTGATCACCTGGTTGCCGAGGACGATCTGGTCCTGGCCGTCGGTGATCGCCTCCCAGACGTTCTTCTTCGGATCGAGCACGTCGCGGCTCTGCTCGACGTAGGCGAGCTTGACGGTATCGCCGACGCGGATCGTGCCCGAATCCGGCTTCTCCTCGCCGGTGATCATCCGGAAGAGCGTGGTCTTGCCGGCGCCGTTGGGGCCGATGACGCCGATGATGCCGCCTGGGGGCAGCATGAAGCTCATGTCCTTGACGAGCAGCCGGTCGTCGAACGACTTGGAGACGTCCTTGGCCTCGATGACGATGCCGCCGAGGCGCTCGCCCGGCGGGATGTAGATCTCGAGGTCCTTGGCCGCCTTCTCGTTCTCCTCCTCGGCGAGCAGCTTCTCGTAGGAGCTGATGCGTGCCTTCGACTTCGCGTGACGGCCCTTGGCCGACATGTTGATCCAGTCGAGCTCGCGCTGCAGCGTCTTTTGGCGCTGACTGCTCTCCTTCTCCTCTTGCGCCATGCGCCGCTGCTTCTGGTCGAGCCACGACGAGTAGTTGCCCTTCCACGGAATGCAGCGCCCGCGCTCGATCTCGAGGATCCAGCCGGCGACGTTGTCGAGGAAGTAGCGGTCGTGGGTGACCGCGATGATCGTGCCCGGGAAGTTCTGCAGGTGGTGCTCGAGCCAGGCGACCGACTCGGCGTCGAGGTGGTTGGTGGGCTCGTCGAGCAGCAGGATGTCGGGCTTCTGCAGCAGCAGCCGGCACAGGGCCAGACGGCGGCGCTCGCCGCCGGACAGCCGGTCGACGAGGGAGTCGGGCGGCGGGCAGCCGAGCGCGGTCATCGCCATCTCGAGGCGCGCCGTGATGTCCCAGGCGTCGAGGTGGTCGATCTTCTCCTGCACCTCGCCCTGGCGCTCGATCAGCTTCGCCATCTCGTCGTCGTCCATCGGCTCGCCGAACTTGCCGTTGATCTCTTCGAACTCGCGCAGCAGCCCGACCGCCTCGGCGGCGCCCTCCTCGACGATCTGCATCGCCGTCTTGCCGGCCTCCAGCTGCGGCTCCTGCTCCAGGAGGCCGATCGTGAAGCCGGGGGAAAGCACCGTCTCGCCCTCGTACTCCTTGTCGACCCCGGCGAGGATCCGCAGCAGGCTGCTCTTGCCGGAGCCGTTCAGGCCGAGGACGCCGATCTTGGCGCCGTAGAAATACGAGAGGCTGACGTCCTTGAGGACGGCCTTCTTGCCGTGCGTCTTGGAGACGCGGACCATCGAGTAGATGACTTTGTTCGGATCGTTGCTCATGGGCTGCTCGCTGGGGTTGGGGTGTCGAAACGCGCGACCCTAGCAGGGAACGCGGCCGAGTGCAGCCCGCCCCGCGGGCCGGTCCATCGTCGGCGCCGGCGGGGTCAGGCGACCCAGCCGGCGAGGAAGACGAAGTGGGCGAGGCTGCCGCCGAGCACGAACAGATGGAAGATCTCGTGATGCCCGAAGACGTTCGGGTACGGATTCGGCCGCTCGAGGGCGTAGATCACCGCGCCGCCCGTGTAGACCAGGCCGCCGGCGACGAGCCAGGCGATGCCTTCGGCCGGAACCACCTCGGTCAGCGGCAGGAAGGCGATGGCGCCGAACCAGCCCATGCCGAGGTAGATCGCTGCGCTCGCCCACGCCGGCAGAAACGGCGTGAACGCCTTCAGCAGGATGCCGATCAGCGCGATGGTCCAGATCGCCGCGAACACGCTCCAGCCGAGCCAACCGTCCAGCGTGATCAAGCAGATCGGCGTGTAGCTGCCGGCGATCAAGAGAAAGATCGCGATGTGGTCGAAGCGCCGGAAGCGCTCCTCCCACGACGGCGACAAGTGCAGCCCGTGGTACAGCGAGCTCGCCAGATACAAGACGATCAGGCTGGCGCCGTAGACGGCGAAGGCGACGGTGCGGCGCGGCTCGCCGTCGGCGAGCCACAGCAGCGTCGCCAGGCCGGGAATGCCGAAGAGCACGCCGGCCGCGTGCGACCAGGTGTTGAACGGTTCCTTGGCGCGCGAGAGCATGGCGGCAAGAAACACCATTCCCAGCGCAGCGCAAGCGGAATGTGCGCCGTGTGGGGGCGCGGCTCGATTTCCATCGGGACGAGAGTTGCGGTCGCCGTCGATTCGCCGGCACCCGACACCGGCCCGACAAGGTCGATGCGCTCGCACCCAGCGTCTGGCGGCCCGCCGGCCTTCGCGTTACACGGTCGCTGTCGATGTCCCTCTCCGTCGTCCATGCCGCCGACCTCCACCTCGACAGCCCTCTGCGCGGCCTGGCGGCCTACCCCGATGCGCCCAGCGAACGCCTGCGCGGAGCGTCGCGCCATGCGTTCTCCCGGCTCGTCGATCTCACGATCGAGCGCGAGGCGAACCTGCTGCTGCTCGCCGGCGACGTCTGGGACGGCGACTGGCCCGACGTCGGCACCGGGCTGTTCTTCGCCCGCGAGATGGGTCGCCTGCAGCGCGCCGGCGTGCGCGTCGTCCTGCTGCACGGCAACCACGATGCGGAAAGCCGCATCACCCGATCGGTGGCCCTGCCCGACAACGTCGCCGCGCTCTCCGCGCAGCGGCCGCAGAGCGTCGCCTTCGACGACCTCGGCGCCGTCGTCCACGGCCAGAGCTTCGCCCGGCCCGACGTGAAGGAGAACCTCGCGCTCGCCTATCCCGACGCCGTCGCCGGCATGATCAACATCGGCATGCTGCACACGGCGCTCGAAGGCGATGAGAACCACGCGACCTACGCGCCGTGCCGGCTCGCCGATCTACAGGCCAAGCAGTACGACTACTGGGCCCTCGGACACGTCCACCAACATCGAGTGCTCGCAACCGCCGCCGCCCATGACGGCGGCACGATCGCATTCCCCGGAGTCCTCCAAGGACGAAAGGCGCGCGAGACCGGTGCCAAGGGCGCCCTCTGGGTCGAGCTCGACGACGGCACTGCGCGCGTCGAGCGCCTCGTCGTCGACGTCGTGCGCTGGCACGTACGCGACGTCGACGTCGCCGGCGTGCAACGGATCGAAGACGTCGCCCCGCGGGTACGAGCGGCGCTCGACGAGCTCGTCGCCGCGGCCGACGCGCCCCTCGACGAACGCCTGCTCGCCGTGCGCTTGCGCCTCGTCGGGCGCACGCCGCTGCACGGCCGCCTGGCGTCGGAGTCGGCGCGCGTGCGCGACGACGCCATCGCCCAGATCGCCGCCGCCGCGCCGCACGGCGTGTTCCTCGAGAAGATCCAACGCGCCACCGAGGCGGCCCTCGATGCGCAGCAGATCGCCCGCCGGCGCGACGCCGTCGCCGACCTCCAGGAAGTGCTCGCTCGCGCCGCTGCGGCCGACGACCTCGCGGCGGAGGTCCGCGAGCACCTCGCCGACTTCCTGAACCAGCTGCCCGCCGAGGTGCGCCACACCCTCGAGCAGGATGACCCGCATTGGCTGCAAGCCGTCCGCGACGAGCAGCCTGTTGCGCTGATCGAGACCGCCGCGGCGCAACTGCTCGCCCGCCTCGCGCACGAGGACGTCGGCGACTAGCCATGCGCTTCGACTCGTTCCATCTCGACCGCTTCGGGCACTTCTCCGATCGCGT
>CALJUJ010000277.1 GCA_937975525.1 uncultured bacterium | reverse complement strand
AGCTCGCCGCCGGGAATGATCCCGAGCACGTTCGTGCCGTCGGCGAAGGGTTGCTCGTAGGCGGCGTCGCCGGCGGCCTCCGGGTTCCAGCCGACGCTGAGGTCGCGGATCTGGTCGATGAGATAGGCTCGCGCGAGCGCGGACTCCGGGCTGAGGTTGTCGCGCCCGTCGAGCTCGTCGCTGGCGAGGTAGGTCACGTCCTCGGCACGGAACCCGTCGAACGGGTCGATCACCGCGGCGTCGATGCAGCCGAGCAGGACGTTGCTCGCCGCCGACGTCAGCTCGTCGGCGGTGACCTGAAGGTAGCCGTCGGTATCGAACGTCGGGCACGACTCGAGCGTGGCCCCGAGCGCGATCTGCACCCCGGCGACCAGCTCGGCGACGTCGACACGCCCATCGCCGTCGCAATCGCCGGTGCACCGTGTCTGCGCCGCCAGCGAGCTCGCCGACAGGGCCCACCCCAGCGAAGAGACGACAGCCCATCGAACCGTGCTCGACCGAATGCCCATCGTGTTCATCGTGTTCCCCCCTGTGCTCGCTCCCGTCCGATAGCGCATCCGTCGGCCGTTGCGCCATCGCCGCGTGCGCGGGTAGGGACCGGCGACGATTTGTTGTGTGTCGGTTGCGGGCGGGCGCCGTAGCGCGTTGAACACCGCCCCATCCCTCTCCTTGGCACAGGAGGGGGACGGATGGCTGGCGACATGGCGCAGAGAGCTAGGAACGTTGATCCCCGTCACACCGGGCCTCGAGATCTTGACAACTCATCGAACGGTTCGGATCCGCTTCTCCCGCTCTCGGCGTCACCGAAGGACGGCGCTTTTGCAGGGAGGCCGATGTCGTCTCTGTGTCGATTTGACGCGTTGACCATGTCCGACTACGAGTGTCGGCGCCACACTGTGTAGCAGTAGCGCCGCGCCGTCGGGCACGTGATGAAGGGATATCGAGCAAGAAGACTCATTCAGTACGTTGGCTTGAGCATCGGAGCTGTGTTGGCCGTCGGATGCAGCGACCCACTTCAAGAAGCGAACGAGATGTGGGCTCGTGGTGAACAGAGGGCTGCCATCCAAGAGCTCGAGAACGCCCTGGCCGGTGGTCGGGACGTGGACGGTCTCGCCGTGCGGCTCGAAGAGTTCGTCGAGCGCTACACGGTCGACTCAGCGGTGCGCGCCTGGGACTCGGGAGACCGAGAACGTGCGGTCTCGATCTTGGCGGAAGGGCTGCAGCGCTTTCCGCAGAACATCGCTCTCGGGAACCTGTTCGAGAACTACGAACGCCGAATCCTCACACGAGAGAAGGTGGCGGAGTTTCTCTCTCTTCGCGAAGCGGAAGAGACTTGGGTCCGCCTGCACTTGGGACGTGTGGCTGTTTCCCAATCGTCGGTCGGCGACATCATCGCACGGATCAAGAATCGCGAAGTGCCTGGAGAACTGTCCATCGCGGACTACCGATCTCTCGCGTCCATCGGACTGGTCGATCTTCGGTACAGTGGTGGCTACCCGCAGGGATACAAAGGGTACGCGACGTACTACTCGGTCTCGTTGCCGACTGATGCGGGGAACGATGTGAAGAGCGATCAAGGCGCCACCTTCCTACACATTGCGTCCTTCGGTCTTCCCCAGGTCACGGGCCTACGATTCCTCGACGAAGCACAGACGGAGGCGATAGCAGAGTTCGAGATTCGACCGGAGCGGTACTCGCTGCCGGCACGTCTGCTGCCTCGCTTGAGAAAGCGGTTTGCGCCGAACACGAAAACCGGAAGCGCGCGGTTGCTGCGCTACGACGACGGATGGCGGGTCGAGAAGGTCACGATCGATCGGGGTCCCGGACGCGAGACCTGGCAGTTTGCACCGGTCGAGGACAGCGATTCTCCCAAGGCCTTGGTGTACGCCTGGGACCATCTGAGTGTCGTCGATCTGGGCGAGGGAAGCCGCGGGGAGGTTGCCGTCAACGTCGTGCCGCATCTGGGAGCAATGCGGGTTGTTCCAGGAACCTCGCACGTATTGATTGCCGGCAAGACGGGCTCGATGTTGATCGATGGTCGAACTGGCTCGGTGTTGCAGGACATCGAAGTGTCGGGAAGCACGCTCGCCGTAGCGTCCGACGGATCACGAGCGTACATCGGAGGGGCGGACGGAATTTTCGTCGTATCGCTCGCGAAAGGCTACGAAAGTGAGCGCATTCACGACGGTCCAGCCCCATCGACCCTGCTCCTGGCCAACGGAGATGAGCATCTGCTCGTGCTTGTGCGCGGTCATGGCGTAGATCGTGTCGACGTGGCTACGGGCGAGCGAGTCACGATCCTGAAGGATGAGGGAGCGAGCGTCATGGTGGTCAGTCGCGACGATGGACTAGGTGTCGCTGCCATCAACGAGGTCGTACCTACGGGAGAGATCGAGCAGCTGGTCAGTGCCAGGGGAGACAAGCTGCCGCCAAGAGAAGTCACCAAGAACGTTGCCCGCGGCCTGGTCATCTTCGACACCAAAGAGCCGGAAGAGCGGACAACCATCCCTCTCGACCCGTCCGTCGATGGATACTCTCTGGTCACCCACCTGGCGCTGACACCCGACGCCGAGAAACTGGTCGTTGCCGGGATCGGAGGTTGGCTGAGCGTTCTCGACGTTGCGGACGCCAAGCTGATCAAAATGTGGCATTGCGCATACAAGATCGAAGACCTCGAGATCGACGAGACCGGTACGCGTGCCCTCGTTGCGACAGCTGGACCGGAAGGTTCGCCGGGGCCGTTCTTGATTCTCGATTTGCCGACGGGGCAGCTCGAAACCGAGCTTGCGCTGGCTTTGCCGGACGAGCCCGATCGGAGGAGCCGCGG
>CALJUJ010000276.1 GCA_937975525.1 uncultured bacterium | reverse complement strand
CGCGCGCCACGCTCGGCAATCGCCTTTCGACGTCGACGCTCTGCCCCGCCCACACACGCGCCAGCTCGCGGACACGCCCCGGCTCGCCTGAGCCCTCGGCAGGCTTGAACCGACCGAGCCATCGCGTGCCGACGCCGTAGGTGAACAGGCTGCGCCCGCCGATGCGATCGACCGCGTCGAAGATCGGGAGGTCGTCCTGATCGACGCCAGGAACGAACGTGTATTCCGCCATTGGCTCGATGAGATGCTGCACCGCATCCAAACCGAGCCAATTCGTGGGATACACCCGTGCAACAGCCGTCCCGACCCGCGCTCGCACCGAGAACGTCTCCCGGTGTGGATTGCGTGCGAGACGCACCTGGTCGGATTCGTCACGCTGCCACAGATGGTATGCCGTCTCACGCACCGATGCCTGCACGTGCCCGAACAAGTAGCGCCCCATGGGTAGAGCCCAGGTCAGAGACGGTTCGACGTCGAGACGCAAGCCGTCGCTACCGCGGCCGCGCTGGTAGTCGACGAACGACGCCGACACTCCGGCGAGCAACGGACCGACCACGCGAGCCTGACCGACCGCGTCGACCGACGGCGCGCGCTGCAGCGTGATCGTGTCCGAGCGCGGCTCGGGCGGAATCGGCGTCGCGACGGGCGTCGGCACGCCGTTTCCCAGGTCCGGAGTCGGCGTCGATTCGATGATGCCGGTGAGATCGATGTCCTGGTAGTACGTACCCTCCACCTTGACGGCGAAGCGTTCCCACGGGCGCCAATATCCGACGCGAGAGTCCGTGAACTGCAACGTGCGCAACGCCACGTCTCGGGTGTAGTCCGTCGCCAGCACGTTGATCTCGCGCAAGAAGCCATCGTCGCCGACGACGAACGCATCGACGTACAGCTCACCCCCGAACAGGTCTTCCTGACGGTGGTCGCTACGCACGCTCCAGCGGTTCTCGGGTATCCGTTCGCGTAGGGACAGCCCCTCGGGATTGCCTCGCAGCGATTCGTTGAAGTACGTCGCGGCAAGGCTGCCCTTGACGCTGCGGCTGAAGGCATAGCGGTGCTCGGCGACGAGACCGACACGCGCGCTGGTCTCGACGTCGAGCGATAGCGTCAGATCGTGGCTCTTGTTGATCGCCCAGTAAAACGGCTGAACGATCTGGAATCCGCGACGATCGGAGGCGCCGAAGCGAGGGCCCAGCAATCCGCTCTGGCGCTCGGTCGTGATCGGAAAGAAAGCCCAAGGGATGTAGAGCACGGGCACGCCCAGGACGTTGAAGGTGCCGCCCTCGAGCGTCCCGTAGCCGCCGAGCTCCACGTCGAGGCGCTCGCTGGCGATGCTCCAACTCGGCCCGCCTTCCGGACAGCGACAGGTGGTGAAGGATCCGTTGACGATGCGATAGCACTGGCCCTCACGCTTCTCCACGTAGTCGCCGAGCAGCGTGAATCGCGAGTCGTGCGCTTCGAGGCTCGCGTGGCTCAGGAACCCGGTCTCGTCGTCGAGGTTCAGGTAGACCTCGTCGGCCGCGTAGGTGCCGCTCGGGGTCGTCAGGACCACCCGGCCGCGGGCGTTCGCTTCATTCGTGGACCGACTGATCCGAATTTCTTCGGCCTCGAGCTGCAGCGCTCCGCGCCGTACGACGACATGCCCGAAGGCGACGATCGTATCGCTACGCTGATCGTAGCTGATCTCCTCGGCGTCGACGCTGATCTCTTCTTCGGACGTGTAGGCTCCCTCGTCGCTTTCCTGGGCGCTCGCGATCCACGCCGCGCCCAAGCAAAGGGCGCAGACGATGCCTGCCCAACCCCATATCGCTCGCGCCCCGCGCCGTCTGGTCCTCATCTCACGATCCGCCCGCGAGTCTCGCTCGGCTCTCCTCGAAGATCGGGTACACGGCACCGACCAAGAAGATCGAGCCCGCCACGACGATGGCCTCGTCCGACCCCACGACGCCAAGCGCTCGTCGTACCGCTTGCCCAGGGTCGGCTACCACGTCGGTCGGACAGTATCGCTGGAAGCACGCGGCGACAATCGCTGGATCCTCCGCTCGCGCAATCGGCGGACGGGTGACGGTCGTCCGCGCAGCAAGGGGCGCCACCACCTCAACCATTTCTCGCCAGCGCTTGTCCGCCAGCACCCCAAAGACGAGATGGACCCGCCGCGAACCCACGAGTGCACCGATCTCCGCGGCCAGAACGCGAGCGCTCTCGACGTTGTGGGCGGCATCGAGCACGACCAGCGGTC